>CAZIQX010000089.1:0-1310 GCA_964541325.1 uncultured Chitinophagales bacterium
ACGCAGTGAAATGACACAGGATCTTCGCTTAGGTGGCGCTTACATACAGGACTCACAGAGCCCAAAGCGCTGTGAGTCCTAACGAGATGCCTGATTGGGTCAAACTTGACGAAAATTTGCTGTACTTACAGCTATCCATGGGAAAACCTCTACAACTCTAAACCTCTACAACTTTAAACCTTTTCCCATCACCTTACAATTAATACCTTTTTTTCAACCCAAACTCACATCCAAGATCATCATCACAACGAATCCAATCATGGTTCCAATGGTTGCAATATCCGTGTTTTCACGCTGTTGTGTTTCAGGAATCAACTCTTCAATCACTACATAAATCATGGCACCTGCAGCAAACGATAGGGCATAAGGTAAAATAGGCTCTATCGCTAAAACAGCCCAAGCACCTAACACAGCCGAAATGGGTTCAACAACTGCCGAAAGTTGTCCATACCAAAAACTTTTCTTGGCACTAACACCCTCTCTACGCAAAGGCATGGAAACGGCAACACCTTCCGGAAAATTTTGAATCCCAATCCCAATTGCTAAACTGATAGCCGCATACACTGTGGCATTCCCGGCAAAATCAGCACCTGATGCTGCCGCGCCAAATAACACGCCGATCGCTAAACCCTCCGGTATATTGTGTAAGGTGATAGCCAATACAAGTAACGTTGTTCGCTTCCAAGTTGTTGGAACGCCTTCCGCTTCTGTTTTAGGTTTGCCTAAGTGCAAGTGAGGTAGATAAGCATCGCATAATCGAAGAAACAATCCACCCAATAAGAAGCCAACAGCAGCAGGAATCCACTCAATAACGCCTTGGTCAGCAGCCATATCGATAGACGGAACTAAAAGCGACCAAAAACTTGCTGCTATCATTACACCCGCAGCAAAGCCCATCATGGAATCCAGAACTTTATAGTTTACTGCTTTGGTAAAAAACACAAGTGCTGCACCTAGGGCTGTTAAACCCCAGGTAAACATGCCCGCAGAGAATGCTTGTGCAACAGGGGAAAGGGTAAAAAACCAATTTGGAATACTTTCACTCATAAAACAAAATATTTAGTCATGACTAAATTTATTGCTTAAGCATTTGATTTGCAATGGTAAATTTTTATTTCTCAAATCAGGATTTTACTGAAACAGTTTACATCCATCTGATGTTAATCTCATTCAAAAAGGTACATTCGTTTCAAGATTTAGTAATTTTAAGCATGACAAATAAATCCGAAATACAATCCATGTTATTTTTGCTTGAGGATCCCGATCCCTATATCAAGCAGGAGGTATTAAATCGATTTTATCAATTAGGT
>CAZIQX010000089.1:1320-12730 GCA_964541325.1 uncultured Chitinophagales bacterium
CAATTAGGTGATGCTGCTGTTCCTTTATTGGATGAGTGTCGCGTGGAAAGTAAATCTGTTGACTCCAAACAAATTGCTGCTAACTTGTTGTTTGAACTCACTTTCCCACAGTTGTATCAGGATTTTTATGAGTTATATACCGAAGGACTAACTACGTTTTCCAACCTTGAGCGTGCTATTCTTTTTTTGATGCGTTTTGATGACCCAACGATTCGCACTTCCTTAACCAAGTTCAAACTTGACAGTATGGCGCGTTCTATCAGTAGTGATATTCAATATGCGCTCGACCCCACAGAACAGATGAATCGTTTGCTCCACTTTGTGTTTGAGGAAGAATTATTTACCGGTGTTGGTGATGATCTTTTTCATCCCGAAAATTCCTACATGAATCGCGTTTTAGACCAGAAAAAAGGGATTCCACTTTCTTTAGCGATGGTTGTTTTAGCTCTCGCCGACCGTTTGGAATTACCTTTTTACGGTGTAAACATGCCCATGCATTTTATATTACAGTTTCAAGCAGATCATGAGATTGTCTATATCGATCCGTATCAAAAAGGTAAGTTTTTAACCAAACGTGAATGCGATAACTTTCTACGTTTTAATGGTGTGGAACCCAGAGCTGAGTATTTTCAAAAAGCTACGTTCTCACAAATGCTCGTTCGCACTATGAGAAATTTGCAGTACAGTTTTGAAAAACAACAAGATACGATCCGCGCTGTTAAACTGAAGCTGCTCATTGAGTTACACGAACAGTTTTACAAAGATTAGTCAGGTTGGCGATATTTTTGTTGAAGCGCTTCCGCTACTACTTTTGGAACAAAGTGTGTTAAGTCGCCGCCCCAAAAAGCCACCTCACGAACCATAGTTGCCGATACAAAGGTGAGTTCTTCATCAGGCATCAAAAAAATGGTATCAACTTTTTGATTCAAACGGCGGTTCATTAAGGCCATTCGAAACTCATATTCAAAGTCTGAAATTTGACGAACCCCACGAATTAGCGTATAGGTGTCTTTTTTGGTGCAATAATCCACTAAAAGACCGGTGAATTGATCGATTTCCACTTTATGAGCCCAAGGCTCATTCTCGATACAGGCTTTAATAAGTGTTAAGCGTTCTTGTGCTTCAAACACATATTTTTTTTGAGTATTCACGGCTACCGTTAAAATCACCTTATCAAACATTTCGGTTGCTCGTTGGAGTATATCTAAATGTCCATAGGTAATTGGATCGAATGAACCGGGATAAATTGCTTTAGTAGCCAAAATTACTCCTCGTCTTGTATCATTTCATCATCCGTTTCTAAAACCTGATGCGTTAGGAAAATACTTACAACGGTTCTTCCATAAGGTTTTGCAAACACACAATTCGGATGTTGGGAAAAATTATGCCGTGCATCATGTTCAAGAACAAACCAACCATCCTCTTTAAGCCAACCGCGTTGAATTACGATGTCAACTAAATCGGCCATGTAGGGATAATCATACGGTGGATCGGCAAAAACCAAATCATAAGGTGTCGCCAAACCATTTACAAATCCCCAAACATCACTTGTGAGCACACGAACTTGGGATTTAATGTCAAAAACTTGTGCATTTTGTTCGATGCTTGCAGCACACTTTCGATTCTGTTCCACACAAACAGCTTTGGACGCACCACGAGAAATGGCTTCAAAAGCAAGATTCCCTGAACCGGAAAACAAGTCTAGCACGCTACAATCCTCAATACCTTTTCGCGATTCTATGATATTGAAAATACTTTCTTTCGTGCGATCGGTTGTTGGACGCGTTTCAACACCTTTGGGGACAGTAATTCTTCGGTTTTTTAAGGTTCCGGTAATGATTCGCATAAAACCTCAGGAAATACTTAATAAGATGGCGGGAAATGCGGCTTCCAAACTAAAACCATAGGTTTCTTCTTCCGCTTGAACACCAATTCGTGGAAGTGAGTCTAACCGCTGAATAGGCGAGCTACTGTCAATCACATCTCGAAGAATACGCTCTACTGATTCCGTTTCTGTTCCAAATAAATACACGTGATCATACAAACCTGAAAGCCATTTTACATGATTGGCATAATACATCCACAAATAAGGCAAATCTTCGGGGTCATCAAACTGGATGTAGGTTGCTCCACGCAATTTCCCCAATATGTACGATGAAATGGATAACAAACCGGGAATGGCATGGATCATCATAAACGAACCTTTTTCGCCACGGTGACGCGTCCAAAAATCCCCCAATTCAAAAGTACTTACGTAATTGGCTTCGTGAACGTGTTCGGCTAAACGTATAAACCCATCCATAATCACTGCATTACGAATGGATGCCAATTTGAAATCCCGGTTGGATAATTCGAACCAGTTTACTTCCCACTGTGAACGTTGAATACCCTTCATGATGATTGCCAAATGCGCTTCACGCTCCTGAGGATCATCATAAACGAGTTTTGGAAGGGTAGTCCAACACTCATGGTCGGATACGGTTAATAGTTGTAATCGCTTTACCTGATGTTCGTTTTTTAAACGCCCCACTAGGTCGTACACAGCCGGAAAGGTTTCTGCATCTTGGGTTCGAATAGCTTTAGCAACATTGAAACTAAAATCAAAACACCCAATGTGTTGAACACGATTGGGTGTTGAACTGTCGCTAATGGAATAATACAGTTGGCGGGAAGAAAAGCAGAGTCCTAAAGTGGGATTCTCCGGCATAATTCGGATTACCAGCTTGGTGCGTTAAGCAACGTTGTTTTTTCTAGTGAACCAATTCTGTCGTCAGTATCAGGATCTTTTAATAAGTAGATATTCGGACGAATGGTATCGTTAAGAGCATACTCGAATTTTTTTCCGGTTCTTGGTGAAAAAACCAAACTATCGAACGTAAATTTGCCTTTTTTGAAGGAAAAGCCATAAAGAGAATCACCCATAGCAACTGATATGGAGTCCATCTTTAGAAAACTAACTAAAGAGTCGATTTCTTTAGGAAATTTTTCGTTTTTTGTTCTGTAATAAACTAAGGCATCACGAACACTGGTCAAACGAGCACGTACACGTTCCGTTAATTGTTTGCGAGCCATTTCTTCTTTGTAGGGAGTAGTAATTGAATCATACAACACATAGCCTAGAGCAACTATGACGATGAATAAGATCACACTTAAAAGTCGATTCCTTTTTTCGATATCCATGGGTATCCACAGTGTATGTTAATGAATAAATGCGGGCTGAATTTAAAAGCCCCTTTAATGATATGCAAATATGCCCAAAAAAAGTATAAATGACACTAATTTGTCTTTTTTTTCATCCAATAAACTTGTTCAAACAGCTTAGCTAAACCTCGTGTTTTAAAACGCTGATAAGTAGAGAGTACTTCTTCATCAAATAAGAATCGAATATCCCAAAATGGTGAAAATCCTTGTTCAATTTCTGATTTTGACACCGAAAACGGCGGGCCATCCATTTTATCCTGCTCATATTCAAAGCAATGCATCATCAATGCTGCATCTTTCGGTGCCTTTTTATTTAATAATTCCGTGTACGTATTTCTCATTGTTTGGGGTAAGGCACCAATGGATGCACGGTCATACACCCAATCAACTTGATTCCAAATAGTATCGGGCAAATCAAAAATTGAACCACACCAAAGTTCAATGTTCTCAGATGAAAAAATTTCAAAATGATACTGTTTGCGTGTTTGGTACTCTATTCTGTTTTCTTCAAAAAATGCTCGACAGGCCACATCAATTACTTCTACACCAATTACATAAAACCCCTGTTCACTCAGCCATACCATATCCGGCGTTTTACCACACAATGGCACGAGAACGGTTCCGAATGGCATTTCATCTTTGATGATTTCTTGAAATCGTACCAAATAGGGATTCACTACAGGGCTATGAAATCCAATTTTATTTTTTATCCAACGGCTTTGCCAATAACTAACTTCCATTCTGGGTATCTTTAAAGGATGAAATTAAAAAATAGCGTGTACCACATTGCCACCCAAACTGATTGGGAAACCTATCAAAAAAATGGATTCATTGCACCTGATTCGCTACATAGCGAAGGTTTTATCCATTGTTCTACCGCAGAACAACTCGAAACAACCCTTTCCCGTTTTTTCTCTTCTTTTGATTCTGTGATTCTATTGGAAGTCAACCAAGAAGCTTTAGGAAAAGATTTGATTTTTGAGGACTCCTACGGGCACGGATTCTTCCCACATGTGTACCGACCTATTCAACTTCATGAAATAATTTCTGTTACTCCAAAAATTTTATCGAAATGACCTCTACCACTGTTTTTTCACATATCAAACGCTGTGCAGAAGTTCCCTCTTTTTCAACATATGAAGAACGTTTGCACCCTTACATTGAATCTGTTGTTCGACCTATCCAAGGTGCTGTTTTGGAAAAAATTCCAACGAATAATTTAGCTATTCGGATTCCAGGAAAAAAAGCTCACAAAACCGTTGTATTGACAGCACATCTCGATAAGATTGATCATTTTGGGGATTTAACTTTATCGATTTTGCCCTACACAGAACATGAAACCGAGTTAGAAGGGCAACTAGACAATACCGTTGGCCTTGGTGTGTGCCTAAGCATTTTGGAACAAGCTCATGAATTCGATTATCCTAACCTGGTTTTTTTATTTTCAGAGATGGAGGAAAGTTTTGGTCTTAAACATCATCCTGAACGTCTAAAAGGAAATGGTCGTCATGTAACTGCCGGCCAAGGCGCTGAAGAATTATGCCGCTTTTTAATTGAAGAAGACATTGAACCAGAAGCGATTATCACTATCGATACAACTCCACTTTTCAAAGGGGAATCAGGTGTTGCGTTATACTCCGAGTGGTGGGAACATTTTAAATTAACTCCAACTTCTGAGCAAAAAGCCGTTACTGAAGCACTGGTTGAGCGTATAAAATCCATTTATCCTGACATAAAATTGGCTAACAATACCAATGATTACCTTACGTATGGACGCGTTTTTAATCGAAATGCTCTTGTTCCCGCTCCATCAATTGCGCTCGAACCCGCCATTTTTCCTTATCATCAAGCCAATGAAAAAGTTTTTAAACAGGATGTTTTACGTGTTTTAGAAATCCTACATGCTTATTTATTGAGTGTTTAAAGCAATGCCTGTTACAGAAATTTACTAGTGTCACAAAATGGCAGGGCTTCTGCGCAAATCCAATGGAATGAAATTTTGCCAAATTGTGTATCTTTCTGTGCTTAACAAAGATGATGAGAGTGGCTTACCGTGAACAGAAAAGCGGTTCCAGAGTAGTCTCTCGAAACCTAAAACGAATTTTTAACACCTAACCAAACTACCGAATGGCACGCGAAGAAATGGTCATGCCCAAAATGGGCGAATCAATCATGGAAGGAACTGTGATTGAATGGAAGAAAAAAGTAGGCGACACTGTTGAATTAGACGAAACCGTACTCGAAATCGCCACTGATAAGGTTGACTCAGAAGTGCCCGCTCCAATCGCCGGAGTTATTGTTGAAATTTTAGCCGAAGAAGGCGAAACTGTAGAAGTTGGTAAGCCTATCGCTGTAATTGAAACTGATGCAAATGCAGCCAAATCGGCATCAAGTTCTGCTGCACCAGCTCCAGCGAAAGAAGAAACTAAAGTGGAAGCTCCTGCTCCTGCACCCGTTCAAGAGCAAGTTATGGAAACATCGTCTGCTCCGGCTCCTGTAACAGGAACAACAGAACCGCAAAAAGAAGGTGCTGACGGACGTTTCTTCTCGCCATTAGTTCGCTCGATTGCAAAAGAAGAGGGGTTAAGTCAAGAAGAATTGGATTCGATTAATGGAACAGGCTCAAATGGTCGCGTTACAAAATCAGATGTTCTAGAATACATTGATGCTAAAAAATCGGCACCAAAATCAACCGGATTAAGCAAACCTGCACCGGCGCCACAACCTGTTGCTCAAACAGCACCGAATACAAGTGCTTCAAGCGGTAAAATTAATGCGGGTGAATTGAATATTTCATCACCCCAAAACAATGTGGAAGTGGTAAAAATGGATCGTATGCGCAAATTGATTGCGGAGCATATGATTCGCTCTAAACAAACATCTGCTCATGTTACCACCTTTAACGAAGCTGATGTAACCCGCTTGGTACAATACCGTGAGAAAAACAAAGACGAGTTCAAGAAGAAGTACGGTTTCTCTTTAACCTACACACCGTTTTTTGTTGAAGCTACCATTCAAGCTTTAAAAGAGTTTCCATTATTAAATAGCTCTGTAGATGGCGACTCCATTCTTATCAAAAAAGATATTAACTACGGTATTGCCGTGGCACTTGGTGAATCAGGCATCGGTGGGTTGATTGTTCCGGTTATCAAAAACGCAGGCGAAATGAATTTGTACGGTATAGCCAAATCTGTTAGTGAATTGGCCAAAAAAGCACGCACGAAATCGCTTTCTCCTGAAGATTTAGTTGGTGGAACATTTACGTTAACCAACTATGGCTCCGTTGGAAACTTGATGGGAACTCCTATTATCAACCAACCTCAAGTTGCCATTTTCGGTACCGGTGCTATTGTGAAACGTCCGGTTGTAATCGAGCAACCCGAAGGTGACGTAATTGCTATCCGACACATGGTTTACCTCTCCATGAGTTACGACCACAGAATTATTGACGGTGCCATGGGCGGTGCCTTCTTGCAACGAGTTAAACAGTTGCTCGAAGAATTCGACATGAACCGTAACATTTGACAAACAATCGGATAAGATTTTCTTATCCATTGACAAAAGCCCGAAGCGATGGATCTGAACCTTCCATCGCTTTTTTTATCTAAACTCCTCATTTTTCGCCATGTTGTTATTTCATACCAAAGCAGACGTCCGCCAATGGGTTCACGCACAAAAAATGAATGGAAAATCTATTGGTTTTGTACCAACAATGGGCGCCTTACATGAGGGACATAAACAACTTATGGCACTAGCCGTTGAGCACAGTGACGTAGTAATCGGTTCTGTATTTGTCAATCCAACCCAATTCGGACCCAACGAAGATTACTCGCGTTACCCCAGAACATTAGATAGTGATATTCAGATTGCCGAGTCGATTGGCGTGCAAGCACTATTTGTTCCGGATGTAACAGAAATGTATGTTGAAAAACAACATGTTCACTTTACTATAACCGCATTAAATGCTCATTTGTGTGGTCGCTCTCGAAAAGGTCATTTTGAAGGCGTTTTACAGGTTGTAAACAAACTATTTAACATAATTCAGCCGGATAAAGCTTTCTTTGGGAAAAAAGATATCCAGCAATGTGTCATCATTCGAACCATGGTTGAGGAATTAGACATGCCAGTTGAATTAATTTTTGGTGATACCGTTCGTGAAGCGGATGGTTTAGCGATGAGCTCAAGAAACAGATACTTATCGGTTGATGAACGCAACATTGCACCATTATTATTTCATGAACTATCAACGTGTGTGGAACAACTTAAAGCTCATCAAGCTGTTTCTGTATGTTTGAATCAGACTACAGAGTCGGTAATTAAACATGGATTTAGGATTGATTATATTGAACTTGTGAACGATTCAGACCTTCAGCCTGTTCAAGAAATTATTCACGGAAAAACGTATATTTTAGCTGCAGCTGTTTTTTTAGGCAATACGCGCTTAATTGATAACATCCAATTTACCCTTTGACCCTGTTTTTATGCAATTAACGATGTTCAAATCAAAGCTTCACCAAATGAGTGTTACTGAGGCCAATTTGTTTTATGAGGGCAGTATCACGATTGATGAAGAATTATTGGAATTGGCGGAATTACTTCCTTATGAAAAAGTGCAGGTTGTGAATATCAACAATGGTTCTCGTTTAGAAACCTATACGATTCCTGGTCCTCGAGGAAGTCGTATTTGTTGTTTAAATGGTCCTGCAGCGCGTCTAGCTCAAGTAAAAGATCGTGTAATTATTATTTCTTATGCTCAAATGACACCTGAAGAGGCAAAAGCTCACAAACCTCGCGTAGTGATTGTGGATAAAAATAACGACCCGATTGATGTGATGAATTATTCGGTGTACGCCAACGAAATTATCCCTGAAGATTAAAAAAAAGCCCGAATAAATCGGGCTTTTTTGTTGAATTAGATTAGTTAAACTTAGCCAAAAAGTCTTAAAGCTCTTTCATCATTTTAAAATGCGGACCAATAGGCTCGATATCAAATCGGTCTGAGTCGATTTTCCAACCTAATTTTTCATAAAAACGACAAGCTTTTTCACGAGCGTTGCACCAAATAAGGGATTTTTTTTCAAGTGATTGAACAAAAGCGATTGATTTTGCAACCAACTCACTGCCGATTCCATTTCCTTGCCAATCTTCTCGTGTAGCCATTCCACGTAATTGCCAAGCCTCTTGCTCTTTATATGATTTCGGAATGATAGTTAAGCAACAAATAAGGTTTTCGGCTTCATCAAACAGACCGAAATGACGGGTATTGGCTTCTTTGTCCTCAGGAAAAAAGGCCGTTTCAACCGGACGACCTTTTCGAAGGATTTCGTGACGAAGAGGAATCACCTCATCCAATGTTGCAAGACGGAATTTAAGCATCTGGACCACCCATTAACGGTTCGTTTAACGCGCGAATACTCGAAGTAGGCAATCCGGTTGGGTGTTGCTTTTTGGCCAACTCAATCGCACGAATCACCACATCTAAGTGAAGCTTTTTTGATTTTTCGTAAAAGGATTGTGCAGGTCCGCTTAGTTTTGGTTTACCGTGTAAGGGTTTATCACTTACACATAAAAGAGTAGCGTGAGGAATTCGATAACGGAAACCATTCGTTGCCAAAGTTGCAGATTCCATATCAATCGCTATTGAACGGCTTAAATGAATATCCTGAATCGTTTTTTTCTTGCTGAATTCCCAGTTACGGTTCATGGTTGTATAAACGGTTCCGATTCGATAGTTAAGTTCGTTCTCACGGAGTGCTTCCTGTAAAAACAGATTCAACGTAAACGTTGGTGCAATCGGTACGTGAAGCGGTAAGAGTTCATCTAAAACCCCATCGGCACGCATATATCCCGATGCCAACACAAAATCACCAATTTCCTGATGATTTCGGAGTCCACCACAATGACCCACCATAATCATTAAATCAGGTCGGAGAACAGCAATATGGTCGCTACATGTTTTGGCATTAGACGGCCCCACACCAATGTTGATGAGCGTTAACCCTTCATTATTAGGCAATTTATGATGATATGCGGGCATTTGTACACCTTTTCGGGCAGGTTTTACGCAGTCGGGATACTTCTCACGAAACACCTCTACGTGCATATCATAATTGGTGAATAATATATTACGCTGAAAATCTTCGGCATGTGTTCCGGTATAGTGTTCCAAACGGTTTAAGGAGATATCAATGCGTTCAGCTTTAAATAAAAACAATTTTTTTTGGGTGATATCCCAATCTTCCTCATCCAAAGAATCCAAAAGGGTAGGATCGTTAAGAGGAACAGCTTTTCTTTCGGTATCAATAGTAACTTCCGCACCTGCTAGCACCAGTTTTTTAATTTCACGAGTGAGATACCAACGATAGGCTTTCGGCTTCGCAAATTCGCCATCAATAATGGGGTTATGTTCCGACCAAGACCGCTTCACTGTCATTTTAGGATAAAATCCCTGCGCATAAAGTGCTTCCATTACATCACAAGCTTGGGAAACGAGAGCGTTTAAATCTGCTTCACTACGATTTTTATCCGGCTGAATTGAAAAAGTTGTAATCATCTATCCTGTACCTTAACCTTACTTACTTTTTCGTTTAAAGATAGGCATTCCCAGAAAACCCTGAGTATATGAAATCAACAATCGAAGCTTGGAAACGCAAAGAACCCAGGCATTTACTAAAAACAGCCATTTTTTCTGTTTCCTCGCACGAGGCATCTTCATCAAAGAAATCAGGTACGTTTATTCAGGTTCAGGCACCGGATTGGATAAATGTAATTGCCCGAACAAAATCCGGTGAAATCATTTTAGTGATTCAATATCGCCACGGTATTGATGAAATCACCCTAGAAATACCCGGAGGAGCGATTGATGCCGGCGAAGACCCTATGGAAGCAGCCCAAAGAGAACTCTTAGAAGAAACCGGATATGTTTCAAATATGTGGGTCTCTCTTGGGAAAGTTTCAAATAATCCGGCTTTTTTGAATAATTACACCCATTTATTTTTTGCTGATGATTGTGAATGGTTTGGAGAACAAGAACTCGACGAAATGGAAGACATTGAAGTAATCACCATTCCTGAATCTGATTTTCTTGAAAAAATCTGGACCGGTGAAATACACCACTCCCTAATTTTATCCGGTGTAGCCAAATGGTTGCTTTGGAAGCATCGTTAATGCGCAGATTCGTTCCGAAAAATAGAATAAAAAAAAGCCAAGGGGATAAGCCTTGGCTGTAAGATGCATTCTTAACGATTACATTTTTACTGGGGTTGCCCGCCAAATCTCATCGTTATATTCTTTAATCGTACGGTCTGAGGAGAAAAATCCCATTCGAGCCGTGTTTAAAATGGCCATTTCATTCCATTTCTCTTTGTTTTGATACACACTTGAAACATGGTCTTGCATGGCTACATACGACTCAAAATCGGCACAAATCAGATAATAATCATTATCATGCAGTAGTGCATTTACAATAGGATGGAATAAATCGTGCTGATCGGGCGAAAAAATACCGTCACGAATTTGATCAATGGCTCGCTTCAGTTCCGGTTGACGCTGATACTGTTCGTAAGCGCTGTAACCCTCACGACGCAGTTTTTCCACATCTTCAACGGTTAAACCAAAAATGAAAATGTTATCGTCGCCGATATGTTCTTTCATTTCCACGTTCGCACCATCTAAAGTACCAATGGTTAACGCGCCGTTTAGAGCAAATTTCATGTTTCCAGTTCCTGAGGCTTCCATACCTGCCGTTGAGATCTGTTCAGATAATTCAGCTGCCGGAATCATTTTTTCAGCCAATGAAACGGAGTAGTTAGGCAAGAAAACCACTTTCAGTTTATCACCAACATCAGGGTCATTGTTTACCTTTTCGGCGATGCTGTTAATCAGCTTGATGTGCATTTTTGCCATGTAGTAGCCCGGGGCTGCTTTACCACCGAACAAAATCGTTCGAGCTTGAAAATCCGCTTTGGGGTTATCCTTAATACGATTGTATAACACAATGGCGTGCAGGGCATTCATTAGCTGACGCTTATATTCGTGAATGCGTTTAATCTGCACATCAAACAAGGAGTTTTCGTTTAGCTCGATATTCATCTTTTGCTTTACATAAGCAGCTAAACGCTTTTTATTTTCATGTTTGCTCTCAGCAAACGCTTTTTGCAATTTTTTGTCCTTGACATACTTTTCGATTTTTTTGAGATTATCGCGATGG
>CAZIQX010000090.1:0-9060 GCA_964541325.1 uncultured Chitinophagales bacterium
CGATATAAACTGATTTCATGATAAAAAGGTGTAAAGTGTAAGGTGTAAGGTGTATGCAAAGTTGTAAAGGTATAGAGGTATAAAAGTTGATAGTTGGATTAAGGAGTAGGGAGTAAGAACTTTTAAAACCAAAATCCGACTTCCGATATTTCGTTTTAGTTTCGTAATGGTTTTCCCGTTTCAAGCATGTGTTTTATGCGTTCCTGTGTTTTCGGATTTTTCAACAATTCCACAAAAGCCTCTCTTTCAAGGTCTAACAGTGTTTGTTCACTTACTTTTTGTGGTTCAGAAAGGAGTCCACCGGTCATTATCCGCGCAATTTCTTCCCCAATATGAGCATCATAAGGCGAAATAAAGCCCGATTCTTTCATGATGTACATCATCAGTTTAAGAGCAGAAAAAGCCGTTTGACCGTAAAGTGTGATTTCCGGTTTAGCAGGTGGTACATATCCTCGTTCAGCTAAACGAAGGGCTTCAGCTTTAGCTTCTTTGAGCAATAGGGCTCGGTTCATTACAATCACGTCAGTATCTCGTAAATAACCAATTTTCTGGGCATCATGTGCACTAGTCGAAACTCGTGCCATGCCAATTATTTTGAATGCTTCACGTAAAAAAACCAATGGATCTACGGTATCAGCTTCGAGCATTTTTCCCAAGTATCGAGAGGTAAGTTCTTTCGTACCACCACCGGCAGGTAGAAGTCCGACTCCAATTTCCACCAATCCGGCATAGAGTTCATGATGAGCTACTACTTTATCGGTGTGCATCATCCATTCAACACCGCCACCAAAGCAGCGGCCATGAACAGCTGCAACGGTTGGAATCGGAGCATATTTGAGCGCTAAGGCTGCATCTTGAAAGGCTTTAACAGCAGTGTTCAATCCAGCGAAATCACCTGCTTGTACCAAACCACCGACTTCCATAAGGTTCGCTCCAACAGAGAAGTGTTCCCCATCAGTTCCAATGACAAGTGCTTGAAAATCTTTTGATGCGTGATGTACGGCTTCAAATAAACTTTCAACCACTTCGCGGCCTAAAGTGTTTGCTTTAGAGCGAATTTCAAAGCCGGCGATTCCATCACCTAAATCATACAGAGCAGCATCTTTTTTCGTGAAAACATCATTTTTGGCAGATTTTACATGCGAATAAAACAGAGCATTTTTAGCAATGGGAGTCAGATTTTCTGTTTGATGCGTTACAGGATTATATACCTTGCCCGATTCATCATAAAATGATTCAACACCCTCTGAGAGCATGATAATAACCCAATTCGGAACTTCTTTTCCTTCAGAAAGCATACGTTCTACCGTTTTGCGAACTCCGCAGGCGTCCCATTTTTGAAAGGGACCAAGTTCCCAGTTAAATCCCCAACACATGGCGCGGTCGATGCTTTCAATAGAATCACTTATTTCAGGAATTCGGTTTGCAGCATAAAGGAATAAATCACGATGAATTTCCCATAAAAAGTTACCGGCTTCATCTTTTTGTTCAATAAGATAGGCCAGGCGATTTCCTGATTTTTTAAATTGTTGGGCTTCTTTTACAGATTCAAACTCCCGAACCGATTGTGCTTCATAACGTTTTGTTTGAGGATTGATGACAAGATATTCGGTTCCTGATTTCGTTTTTTCTTTTTTATAAAAACCTGCACCCGCTTTATTTCCCAAAGCCCCTGCTTGAATCATATCTTGAATCACTGAAGGCAATTCAAAAACATGTCGTTGTTCGTCGTTAGGAATTTGTGGGAGAATATTACGAGCCACATGAGCTAAAACATCTAAGCCAACCATATCACCGGTTCTAAATGTGGCTGCTTTTGAGTATCCGGTAAGCGTGCCGGTTAGGGTGTCAATTTCTTCAATTCTTAGATTACCTGAAAAGGCTCGTTGTAAGATTGATGCCATCGAAAATACACCAATGCGATTGGCGATAAAGTTCGGCGTGTCTTTGCAAAGTACAACTCCTTTTCCAAGTATTTTCTCACAAAAATCGGTCATAAAATGAGTTACTTCTTTACTCGTATGTTCGGTTGGGATGATTTCCAACAGATTCATATATCGAGGTGGATTAAAGAAGTGTGTACCAAGAAAATGGGCTTTGAGCTCATCAGAAACATGAGCAGAAATTTGATGGATAGGTAATCCTGATGTATTGGAACTTATTATGGCTCCTTTTTTTCTAACGGCATCAATTTTTGCCAACATGGCCTGTTTGATGTCCATTTTTTCGATGATTACTTCACAAATCCAATCCATTTGGCCGAGTTTATCGAAGTCATCATCAAAGTTACCTGCTTGAATCCTCGATGTAAATTCGGGCAATGCCAATGGTGCGGGATTCATCTTTACTAATTTTTTAATACTCTCTTTGGCGATTTTATTCGGATCACCATCCGTTTTCATATCTAAAAGTAATACGTTATACCCGGCATTTGCACAATGGGCAGCAATTTGAGCACCCATAACTCCAGAGCCGAGCACGGCGATGTGTTGAATTCTATACATAAAAATCACTCAATAAGGGTTACGTTTTAAGAATTGGAAACGCTTCCAAGATATTCTTCACAATAGTTAAAAAGCATGCGTAATCAAAGAACTAATCCATCTTTTGACCAACTCAGATTCACTACAATAAAAAAGGCGCTTCGTTTGGGAAGCGCCTTTTAAGGTTATCAACGTATGTTACTCTGCATACATCGATTCAATTTTGTCCTTATATAAATCACTAACCACATTTCGCTTGATTTTCATTGTGGGAGTCATTTCACCACTTTCGATAGTAAATGCTCGCTCAAGGAATTGGTAACGTTTTATTTGTTCCCACTGAGGTAGGTGTTTATTTACTTTCTGAACTTCACCGTCTAACAGTTGTCGAACTTTATCATTGTTCAGCATTTCCTGATTGGTGGTACTCGCTCCTAACTGCATGTAATTCTTGATGTTGTTAAAATCAGGAATAATTAATGCCGAGCAGAATTTTCTGGAGTTACCCAATACAATCGACTGTTCAATAAACATAGAGTTCACCAATAAGTTTTCAATGTGCTGAGGTGCTACATATTTACCGGTTGATAACTTGAACAATGCTTTTTTGCGGTCGGTGATAAACAAATAACCGCGCTCATCAATTTTTCCAATATCACCCGTGCAAAACCATCCATCTTCCGTGAAAACTTCTGCTGTTTTTTCGGGTTGATTGTAGTAACCCTTCATAATATTTGGCCCTTTAGCCAAAATCTCACCGTCTTCAGCGATTTTTAATTGGATATCAGGTATTGCGCGACCAGCAGTTCCGGCACGTAGTTCTTCTCGTTTCATGGTAGTTAGAACTGGCGAGGTTTCTGTTAGTCCATACCCTTGAGAGCATAAAACGCCAATACCGTTTATGAAACTCAAAATCTCGGCAGAAATAGCAGCCCCACCACTGATAACAGCATTGAGATTGCCACCTAAAGCTTCACGCAATTTTGAGTAAATGAGTTTATCGGCAATTTTACGTTTGAAACCTTGTGCATTAGGTTTTTCTACATCAAAGATTTCAGCCAAACCAATGGCCCACTCAAACAGTTTTTTCTTCAAGCCTGATAATTCGTTCGCCTTTCCTTTAAATCCGGCGTGGAGTTTTTCCAATAAACGAGGCACTGTGGCAAAGAAAATCGGTTTAACGTGTTGAATATCTTTAATGATTTCGTCAATCTTTTCAATGTAGAAAACCGGATAACCGATATGTAAGAAATTATAGCTTACTGTACGTTCAAAAGAGTGTGATAAAGGTAAGAATGACAATACTTTATGCCCTCTATTTTTCTCGATGTCAAAAGGAAGGTATTCTTCAATCGATTGTAAATTTGAGCCAATATTATTATGAGTGAGCATCACACCTTTAGGCATTCCGGTTGTTCCGGATGTGTACATAAACGTGGCTAAATCGTCAGGTTCTACACTGTTGAGGAGAGATTCAAACAACTCAGGTTGTTCTTTATCAAGCTCCGCACCCATCGCGTATAAATCATGGATAGATTTTACATCGCTATGTGCACTACCATAAATAGAGACAATGTGTTCAACACATTTAACCTTACGAACATGTTCGGCATTGGGGTCAAATAACGCGTCGTCGCTAAAAAAATGAATCCGTGACCCGGAATCCTCTAAAATGAATTCGATTTGATCTCCGGGTTGTGTGGTATAAATCGGAACGTCAATTGCACCAATGGATAATGCAGCTTGATCGATAACAAGCCAATGAGCGCTATTTTCTGCATGTAGAGCAATTCTATCACCCTTTTTGATGCCCATTTTATGCATAGCAAGAGCAAGTTGACGGACTTTAGTTTTAAAATCCTGGACTGACATTTCTGTCCAGTCGCCATTTTTTTTGGTAGCAGCAGCAATACCCGTAGAGTTTCGGCTTAACCCTTTATTGATTAAAGATGGAATGGTTTTGGCAGGATATTTCATGATCGTTCACCCAACTGATTAACTAGAGAAGTTTTTTAATGTCCCAATAAAAGCGCTTCCAAGTGACAAATTCAAGCAAAATCGAACACAGACTCAAAAATAATTTTTATGGTAGAATCCATATCTTGCACCGACACACACTTTGGAACCGTTTGATAAAATAATCGCAAAAATCCAAAGTTCAAGCTTTTATTGAAAAAAAATATAGTAATGATTATTGAACCCGGTTTAGAATCTGTTGTTGAATCCTTTTTAAAATCTGATAAAAAGCACATAGGGCATACATTAGGCATCGAATTACTTGAATTAGGCCGTTCCAAAGTAGTAGGAAAAATGCCTGTAGATGAACGTACACATCAACCTTATGGATTGTTACATGGCGGGGCATCAGTTGTATTGGCAGAAACTTTGGCCTCTATTGGATCGTGGCTGAATTTAGAAAGTGCAGATAAAATGGCCGTGGGACTTGAAATAAATGCTAATCACATAAAAGCTGTACGTTCGGGATGCGTGATAGGCACAGCAATTCCATTACACAAAGGAACACAAACTCAGGTTTGGAGTATTGAGCTAACAACCGAATCGGGGTCTTTAGTTTGTATTTCAAGATGCACACTAGCCGTTGTAAACAAGCGTTGATGTTCAGATATATTACCTTAATACTCACCGTTTTTTAATGTACCCCTTATCGTTTTTTAATGATAGGCAGTGTTTTTATTTGAAGATTAGCTCATGATTGAACAAGATTTACTCAGCAAATACGAAACTCAAATCCATACTGTATTGTGGCCGGCTGAAAATAAGTCCGACAAACTACTATTTATGGTTCACTCGTACGGAGATTGCACAGCAAGATATGATTGGTTGGCACGTCAGTTTAATAAATCGGGTTGGGATGTAGCCGCATTTGACTTGTCATCACATGGCCGATCAGGTGGTTTGCGAGGGCGTTGGAAAAATATCAATCAATTGATGGATGAACTTGATTTAGTGATATCCAATTTCAAGGCAACATCTAACCATAAAATGTGGGTGGGTTTGGGAATGGGTTTTGGCGCTAACTTATTAGCGCGTTACGACTTAACCCACAATGATAATCTATTTAAAGGGTTTTTATTTTGGGCTCCCATTATTCGATTATCTACCCGAATTCCAAAAGTCCTGCTGGACTCAATCAAATACGTGAATACCTTTACCTCACATTTATCAGTGCTAACATTGCAGCCTAACGTATTTACACATCAAACAGAAGATTTGTATGGTTTGATACCTGATTGGGACGACGATTATGGGCGTATTTCAGCTCAAACAGCTGGTATTTTGATGGATTCCGCCAAGTTTTTAATGAAACATTGGGATGAATTTACAAAACCGGTATGGGTTGGTTGGGGAGATGAAGATCAATTTGTTGATGCATCCTGGTTCAAAAAAAGAGAAGAAGAGTGTGCTGATGTACAACGTGTATTTACTCAATTTGCCAACGCTACTCACTACCTAGACTCAACGGATACAGGTTTTTTAATCGCTTCAATGATGCGCAAATGGGGCGAACAATTTGGTTCAAAGCCATTTGAGAAATCATCTGTAACCGCTTCAAATCTAGTTGCTGAATAATGTGCGCATCCCAAAAATGGAAATCAGACCAACTACAACAGCTACACTTGTACTAAGTAGGCCTAGTTTTTTGGAGCGAATCCAACCTAAAAGTCCAATGCTGACCACAAACGAATAGAACGACACAAGAAAAGCAACAATAACAACACTCAGTTTGGGATCCATTTTGGCTAGAAAATCATTTAAAATTTTATAATTTGCATTTCCTGATAACGTTAAAATTTTAAAGGATAAAAAAGAGAGAAAAAACGTACAGCCAATTTGAACTATTGAGCTAATAATCAGAAAACCAATGCTCCAGTCGGTAATTCTTTTTTTCTCTGTGTTGATTAACCCTGCTATTAATGCGATCGAAAATCCACCAATAAGCGCTGAAATAAAACTTATTTGATTGGTGGCATCAGCTAAAAACTGTGCAGATGTTGAAAAATCCTGTTCCATTTTGGGCTACCTCCTCAACTCTTAAACCATAGGTAATATTTGCATAATCTAAAGGTTATGCAAGTTCAAGATTTTTGAATCAGAAATCAAAAAAGATTTCAATGCTTACAGTCCGACATGCTAGAAGGGCAGTTTTATAGCCGTAAAACTGCCTTTTTTTATTTTATGAAGGTAATTTTGATGCTTTGACTTGTACTGCCTGCTTGCATGCGCACCAAATACACACCGGATGACCAATTTGATGAATTGAGTGTGTATTGATGGGTTCCTGAACCCATAAAACCCAAATCTTCCGCGTGGATTAGCCTTCCCAAAACATCAAAAACCTGAACAAAAACTAACTGACCGGAGTTCAGTTGATAACGAATCGTGGTACTCGGGTTGAACGGATTTGGGTAACTTGAAATGATGCTGAAATCGTTAGGTAAAATCTGAGTATTTTCTTCAACATGCGTTAGGATGGGCGCTTGGCTTTTAGCTCGTTGTATGGTTGCTAATAAGTTTTCATACCCTACTGCTTGTGCAAGAAGCACGGTAAAAGATCCTTTTTCATTTGCATTCAAATTAAACGCAGAAGGAGAAACTACAAACGATGTATTGGCCGGTCCGATTCTTCTTCTATTGCTTAAAAGTGCGGCATCACGTGTATCTAAAGCTAACCATTTTTCCTGATCCGTAAATCCGTTTTGCCGGGAATCGCTAGCATTATAACTGATGCCGAAATATAAACTAGAGTTAACGGCATTGTTATCAATAATCCATGGAGTGTATATGCCCTCCAAAATCCCAACACCTATGTATTGGGTTGTATCCGTTTCAGTTCCACCACTAAATTGTGCAATAATATCGTTTTGTTCATCATAAAAGGTAACATCATTCGATGCATCACCAAATGGCATATCGAAATCAAAGAAAATACCGGCTCTTAATTTAGGGTAAGACTCTGTTGTACTTTGATTTTCTAAAGTGTATTTAAGTAAAATGTAATTTTTGTCCTCTTCTGAACTTTGGGCAAAACTTTCTAGGGTTGTTTGGATATCCAATCGAACTCCTTCAACTCCGGCGTTTAAATCTGTGAATTGTGCCCGACCCTTTTGAACGCCATTTTCGGCATCAAAAGCTGACTCAAAATAATCAATGAGGAAAAATTCGTTATCAACGGAATTATTTATTCCTCGAATTGCGCTGGAAATCCGACTTGTACTTGTTCCAAAAAGTAAACCGGATTCACGTAGTAGAGGCACATTGGCCAGACCTGTTTGGGTAGTTCCTTCTTGTTTAATCACAAATCCACTACCACTCGTATTAGTGGGATAATTGAAAAAACCAATGCGCCCGGTGCCATTTACGCCTAATTCTATCGTGTTAATAGAATGAACCACATGATCGGGAACTAAATTAACTTCGATGACCTCCCAACTTTTTGAAGCATCCGAATACGTAAATTCCAGACGAATCCGCGCTTTTGAGTTAACTTGTGCATCCGGACTCACTCTAAAACGAATGGGCTGTGTTTCTATAATTTAACCATGATTAGCGGCATAACTTGCACCATTACCGGAGAGTACCTCAACAAAATTACTCATTGATATTGCATCAATCCGAATTGCACTTTCCTGTTTTCCAAGGTTTTCAACATCAAGAAAAACATCAAATTCATCGTTGCGATTAAATACGGTTGCTACATTTTCTCGGTCACCAAAATGGAAAAAAAGTACGTTAGCACGCGGTTTTAATTCAGGTAGAAGCGATTGCGCAGGTTGAATTAAGCCATCACCCAACAAGTAAGTTAAACCCGGATTTTGAGTGTGAAGTGGTACCGCATGTGCCTCTAATTGAGCACGTAAGGTAGCTGCATCCCAATCGGTTTCGATGGATTTCATAATTCCCAAAGCCGCAGCAACCAAAGGGCTTGCCATGGATGTTCCAAAACTAGCACCATAAGCATTATTAGGTAAGGTGCTATACAAACCTTCATTGGTTTCCCCACCGGGCGCCACTACATCTACAAAACCTCCATAATTCGAAAAGCTGGACTTCTTTAAATCTCTAAAATTGATAGATCCGACGGCGATACTTCTAGCATATCCAGCCGGATAATACACGGAAGTAGTTCCGTCATTGCCCGCGGCACCAACAACACTGACGCCTTTTTCCCAGGCATAGTCAATAGCATCTTGTAAAGCGCGGGAATATCGCGTACTTCCCCAACTACAATTGATAATAGCAGCCCCATTATCAACAGCATAAATTATAGATTCAACCGCGTAGCGAAGGTTACGCCCATTATTATCAGAGATTTTAATCGGCATAAATCGAGTATTATAACTCAAAGCTGCAATGCCGGTGCCATTGTTGGTCACAGCTGCTGCAAGACCGGCCACATGCGTTCCATGATTATTTGAACTGCCTTTTGGAAGTGGATTTCCATTTTCCTCAAAAAAATCCCAGCCATGCACATCATCAATGTATCCATTTTGATCATCATCAAGGCCGTTTTCAGGAATTTCATCTTCATTAATCCAACGATTTGCCGCTAAATCTT
>CAZIQX010000090.1:9070-9349 GCA_964541325.1 uncultured Chitinophagales bacterium
GAAGCTGGTATGGATTCCAGCCAAGGCTGTTGTCCGGCACGTGCAGGGTCATTGGGAAGTGCTGTGATACCATCCGAGTTTTCTAACACATCATAATCTATAACTTCTTCAATCCATAAAACGGAGCTATTTTCTTGCATGGATTGAATTGCAGTTTTGATATCCGTGCCTGCTGCTAATCGTATGCGCAACAACTGTTCTGCTTTGCCTTTAAAAACATCTTTTTGCATGCTCAATTGTTTCACGTTCTCAATGGTGGATGGCCACTTGAAATTCACA
>CAZIQX010000090.1:9359-10405 GCA_964541325.1 uncultured Chitinophagales bacterium
TAAAACTCTTGAGCTTGAATGTTTGATAGCAATCCAAACAGTGCTAGAAACGACAGAAAGAAAAGGCAGGCAGGTTTTTTCATGAGGATAAATTTTGTGCAACAATCGTTTTGTTACGTGTCAGTCCGGTAAATTTAGTTCGTTTTACAGCACTTTTTCGAAATAATTCCTGATAATGAAGTAAATCTAACTCTTCCCAAAATGTTAGGTCTTTATTAAGTAAGCTATCTCTTGGGAAAAGACGTTTTTCCTTGCCATAAGAAGCTTTTCTATTCCATGGACAAACATCCTGACAAATATCACAACCATACATCCATTCACCTATTTGCTGATGATATTCTTTTGGAATTGCATCGCGAAGTTCAATGGTTAAATACGAGATGCATTTTTGAGCGTCCACTTTCATCGGTTCATAAATGGCTTGAGTGGGACAAGCATCCATACAACGAGTGCAAGAACCGCAGTGGTCAGTAACTTTACTATCGTAGTTTAATTCTGCATCAATAATCATTTCTCCGATAAAAAACCAGCTTCCTAATGTTTTATTGAGGATGTTGCTGTTTTTACCAACCCATCCTAAGCCCGACTCAACGGCCCATGCCTTATCCAAAACTGGAGCAGAATCCACAAAAACACGGCCTTCTACAGATCCAATAACTTCTCTTGTAAAATCGAATAATTCAAACAGTTTTTCTTTGAGAACCTCGTGATAATCA
Organism: uncultured Chitinophagales bacterium; assembly: GCA_964541325.1. GTDB lineage: Bacteria > Bacteroidota > Rhodothermia > Balneolales > M1805 > M1805. The sequence continues at coordinate 10,076 of CAZIQX010000090.1, forward strand.
TCTCCTAAAGCATATTTTGATAATTTGGGAACACCCACTCGTTTATGTTCTTGCTCCGCTTTTTCACTTCGATATTGACATAAAACACTCACAATGGTTTTGGCTCCTGGAACGAGTTTTCTTGGGTCAATGCGTTTATCAAAATGTTGTTCCATCCAACTCATACTTCCATGTTTTCCGCCTAAAAGCCACTCTTCGAGCAAAACTGCATGTTCATCCAACTGGCGTGCTTTTGCAAATCCGCAAGCTTCAAAACCTAATTCGTAAGCACGATTTCTAATGATTTCTGTAGTTTTTTCGAGTTTTTGCATCATCCGATAAGTTTATAAA
>CAZIQX010000090.1:10415-12596 GCA_964541325.1 uncultured Chitinophagales bacterium
CTCCAGTAATTCAGGCTATGAAGACTTGGAACAAGATAAAATGGAAATCGGTCAAAAGAGCGCTGTTTTTGGGGAAAATCAACGGGAACAGCCAGACTTTGAAAACCTTCTTGTTCAAAAAGCTCACGTGCTCGTTTCATGTGAGAAACGGAGGTGCATAAATAGATTCTTTTGGTTATCTGAAGAGAATCAAAAAGTTGAGCAGAAAAAACAGCATTCTCCGCAGTTGTAGTTGATTGCTTTTCTAAGTGAATCACAGAATCGGGTAAGAGTTGAAATTCTTGAATAAAATCTAGCATTAACAACGCTTCGGGTGGACGCTCCTCTAATGGTGAAACACCCCCGGAAAGCACTAAATACGAGGCTTTTCCTGATTTTACTAATCGAACTCCTGCTAATAAACGGTCAACCGATGCGCCTAAACCGTAACCAAAAAGAGAATCGGGTTCCATAAATCCACCTAACACTACAGCTGCAGCTACAGTATCGGTTGAAAGAGTAAAGTCTTGCCAGGAATCAAGTTCGGCATGTTTGTGCCGTTCAGAAAAGTAGGGTAAACTAAATAGATATAAACTGGTAATCGTGCAAAGAATGGTGATTTTTGCTTGGTTGATTTTATCACGTTTTAGCATCCACCAAACTAAACCCAACATCGCAAAAAGTAGCGAATAGGGCATGATTAAAGCGGGTAATAACTTTGATAAGGTAAAATACATCACTACTTTTGACCAGATTTATACCACCAAATTTCGTGTTTTTCCCTCATGAGCCCAAAACAAAAAAAAGTTGCCATTGCCATTGCGCTTAGTGTTTCCAGTTTATTGATGATTTGGCTGTTGATGAACACAAAATCACACGAAGAGATTACCGTAAAAGATTTAGCTGTTATTGATTCACTTGTAGTTGATGAACTCGAAAGTTACTCCATTAGAAGAAAACAGATAAAAACTAAAACAATTCGAGTTGGTGACTTTAGTAGAATACACTATGAGGTTCGAATTCCGCGAGAATTGTCAAAAATGCAGATTCATACCGATATACATTATCGTTTGTATGATATAGGCATTCAATCACCGGCGCAATTAATGCTTCCCGAACGAAATTTAACCATTTATATATCTGCTAATGAAACAGTTGTACGAACCATTCAGCTCATTTCTGACACCACCTTTAAAGCTGTGAATTATCCCGCAAGTCTTTTTGTGATTACTGATAAAAATCCCACTAGAGGTTTGGTTGAGCGAGTTCGTGATTTAGGTGAGTTTTTACCATTAGTGTATCGCACTTTAGAACCTGATGATGCCCAAAAATGGTTTAAACAAACCGGTGATGTGTATAAACCCGTGTATATTTGGCTTAATGAACCTGACCGTGATGATGTAATAAAATCAACGGTTTGGTTAAAGGATAAACTGCCACAGTTTGAAACCATTTCAAGGGGAATTATCTCTTGGATTGATGTGGCTTCGGCTTCCAAAGCTGATGCTCAAATACAATTATACCGAAATAGCACTATCCGGGGAATCAATTTGGAATCGGCGGTTTTCTTTGATGCAGATGAAGGTATTTATGCGTATGAACAAGCTCTGAGAAAATTTAAACAACTTGTGCGCCAAGATATTCACCCGATTTTGTTTGTTGAGTTAAATGAAAAATCAGTGAGCGTTTTAGAAGAACGATTGGTAGAATTAAAAAAGATGGGCGTAAGTTTTCATCCACCTGTGTTCAGAAATTTTTAAAGCTGTTAAACGCTTTAAAGCACCAAAATGACAATCATTTTCATTGATTGAATAATTTAGTGTGAAGTTTTTTTGAGCAAAAAAAAGCTTAGTCCCGTCAGGTATTAAAAAATAAAAAGCCTTGCAACCAGTTGAGCTACAAGGCTTTCTTAATTTAAGATGTGGAACTAGGCAGACTCGAACTGCCGACCTCCACGATGTCAACGTGGCACTCTAACCAACTGAGCTATAGTTCCGATTGAGTTTGTTGGATTGCAAAAATAAGAAGTAATAAGTGATTTTAAAGCTTCTGAATGATTGAAAATTTCACGCAATGAAAAGGAACTGTGCAGGATTCCGTATATTTGCCGGCTCATTTAAAAACCCATCAATCGCATGCAAAACAGACGAGAAATTAGGGAAGTTGTTCTTAAAGCTATTTACGCAACCGAATTCAGAGGAG
>CAZIQX010000091.1:0-2190 GCA_964541325.1 uncultured Chitinophagales bacterium
ACAAAAAACGAAATCTTTTATTCACACACAGATGATTGATGATATTTTGAACCCCAAAGTTGTGGATGTTTACCCATATTGTAAAGAGCAAGGTGAAACATTTTTTTTATTGATGAAGCGCTCTGCCCATAAAGTGTATGGGGGACAATGGAGAATGGTTGGTGGAAAAGTTTCAGAAGGGGAAAAAGCCTGGCAAACAGCCAAACGGGAATTTCAAGAAGAAACAGCGCTAATAGGTAAACTTTGGTGGAGTGTTCCTTCCATCAATCATTTTTATGATCCCAAACGGAATCTCATCCACTTAATTCCTGCTTTCGCAGTTGAATGCGAACCATTCGCACAACCGGTACTCAATGAAGAACACGACGACTTTCGGTGGGTAAAAGCATCAGAATGTGAAAATTTTGTGCGGTGGCCTGAACAAAATCGCCTTATTTTACTCATCCAAAAATTGACCCAACACCAAATACTGCCTGAATGGTTACTCGAGGATTAACTTTACTTTTTATTGCATGTTTTTGTTTTCTTTCTGCCCTTGCGCAGCCCTATCGAATCTATCCGTTTCCCAATGTTTGGTACAACAGTGTTGATGATTTTCGATTAGGCATTCATCTAAAAGGACAAATGAAAGGAACTTTAGACGATGGACCTCATCGTTTTCAAGGTGGAGTATGGATGGCTACGGCATGGCCTAAACATCCCATTTCCTATTTTGCTGAATTAACTGAACCTGTTTTTGCATGGTCTTCCTTTGGTAGTGAAGCCGCTTTTGTGTGGCGTTCACAATATAGAACAGGTTTTGAACAGTATTCTGTTTCGTTTTCAAAACGATTTCAAGAGGGCTTTTTAGAAAATGAGTTTACGGAACATCGCATAGAAACCGCTTTTCATAATTTTTATACCTCAGCGTATGCCATTTTTCCAGCCTTAATTGAACCAGAACAAACCATTTGGGGTGCTTATACCTATCGCTCTGCAAAAGATAAGCAATGGGTAGAAGTTCGACTTTCAGGCGGTTTTACAGATGAACGATTTGCGCAAATTCGGGTACAGGTACAAGACTCATATGAATTAAGCAATTGGCTTGAACTTCAGAATTTAAATCGTGTGGTGATTCAATCGAAGCAAACAGCCGCCCATTTACGTGAGTTTACAGCCATGAGTTCCTATTACGATGCACTTGAAAATCCGTTTTTCAGAGCTCGTGGAACAGTACCCTTAGCCTCTATAACTGATTTCCCGATTAACTCACTCGCATTTGCCGGCTCTAGAGCCGATATTCAACACGAATCGAAGCAAATGCAGCTTTTTTCGGTTCAACCCAGCACATTTATATTCTCTACCAATTTTAATCTGTTCATTGAGTCACCCATTACAAAAGCGTTTTCTAAATGGAACTATGTGGGTGATATACTCAGCTTAAGACACTATGCGTTTTTTGATGCTTCATTGGCAACGAGTGAAACTATTTATGCTTTGTATGATGTAAACGCTATTTTTTCGTTAGGATCGGGAGTTGGATTTTCTCTTTCTTTAAATCAACAAGATGTGAATCCTTTTCTGAAAGCCTTTTCCGTGAAATATGAGCTACCTGTATGGAGATTGGGCAATCCGGATGACATAAATGGCGTATCTTTCAGGCAGATTTTATCATTAAGTGGAACTATTACTTTTTAGCCATGGTCGTTTTTGTAATAAATTGTGGAAGCTCATCCATTAAATATCAGTTGATTGAGACCGAATCCAAAAAAAAGCTCATTTCAGGCTTGGTAGAACGTATTGGAGCTGTTACTTCTATCATCAAACATGAAATTCCGGGTCAAAAAGCCATCAAACAAACGTTGGCGCTTGAAAATCATACCCAAGCTCTTACTGAAATCATGAACTTTCTGCAAAACAACGAATACGGCGTTATTGCAAGTCTTGATGACATCAAAGCAGTGGGACACCGGGTGGTTCATGGTGGTGAAACCTTTAAAGATTCGGTTTTAATTGATGATGATGTGATTCATGCTATTGAAGAAGCTATTGATTTGGCACCGCTTCACAATCCTCCTAATTTAAAAGGGATTGAAGCTGCCCAAAAAGCCATGCCTAACATTCCTCATGTGGCTGTATTTGATACCGCATTTCATCATACTTTGCCACCTGAGGCTTATCTATATGCTATTCCTAATCGCTTATACCGTC
>CAZIQX010000091.1:2200-12547 GCA_964541325.1 uncultured Chitinophagales bacterium
TATACCGTCGCTATAAAATTCGTCGGTATGGTTTCCATGGCACATCACATTATTTTGTTTCTCGTCGTTATTTTGCATTGAACAATCTATCGCGGGAGAACACCAAAATCATTTCGTGTCATTTAGGTAACGGTTCTTCGATTTGTGCTATTAAAGACGGTTATTCTGTGGATACAAGCATGGGATTTACCCCATTAGCCGGTTTGGCGATGGGAACACGAACAGGAGATATCGACCCCTCTATTTTATTCTATCTTGTTGAAAAAGAAGAACTTTCGTTAAAAAGTTTACACGAGTTATTGAATCGGCATAGTGGACTATTGGGATTAAGCGGTTACGCTGCTGATATGCGCGATTTAATCAATGAAATGCAAAACGGTGATTATCGTTGTAAACAAGCCGTTGATGTGTACGCTTATCGAATTAAGCAATACATCGGTAATTACATGGCGGTGATGAACGGTTGTGATGCAATCATTTTTACAGCCGGTATTGGTGAAAATTCAGCATTTATTCGCGAACACGTACTCGAAAATCTGGATGGTTTAGGAATAAAACTTGATAAAGAAGCCAATAATACTGCCGGTGGAAAAGGTGAAGTACTCATTTCCGCTCCGGACTCAAAAGTAAAAGTGTATGTGATTCCAACCAATGAAGAATTGGTAATCGCTATGGATGCGGCAAAAATTGCACAAGCAGCCAATCAATCACCCTGGATTTAATGTATGCTGAGATTCGTCCGGTTGTTTCTTGTTTTTTTTGTACTTCAGGCTTGCACGGCATCGCGTTGGCAAGTTGAATCAGAAAAAGCCATAGATCCCAAATCAGGACGTGTTCAGGAAATTAATACAGCCATTCAATTAGAGCGCATTCAAAAGGGACGCAATGCAAGCTTCGAATTTCGCTTAAATGAGGTTCGAAAAACGCTTTACGATCAAAAAATCCAATCAAGGAGATACGTTCAGCAATATTCGCCACGTTGGACATGGTTTTTCTTAGGATTTGGGGCTTCCGGTTTGATGTATTACATGGCTAATGCTGTGGATCATGGATCTAAAGAAAGTAACGAACAAGCAAGCATTTTGTATAACAGTTTAGCCACAGCCACTTTTGTTGCTACACTGTACAATCAAAAACCGGTTGGTGAGCCACGAAAAACGGATGAAATCAAGTTTTTAGCTAAAACAGGTGAGATTATTCGAAATGATACCGTAAAAATCTCGGCAGCAAAATCTGAAAAGATTAGGATTAATGTGTATTTCCGCGATCAAGTTTGGGTTCGAAATCATGAAATTGAAATCAAATCCGATCAGTTTCAATTGCCAATTTATGATCTGATTTCAACGAGTTTTATCCTTGGTGAGGGAAATGAAGAAATTATTCTTGATATGGAATACAAAGAGGATTTCTTTGAATTTTTTATTCCAATCAAAGAATTCATGCAGCAATATGCGAGGGTAAAATCGCCCGCATTTGTAATGAGTAAGCCAAGTACAAGCAGGAGAGATCAAATTACCAACAGTGCTGTTGGCACCTTATACCCGTTACAAACTGCAGAATTAGGCGAATGGAATACGATCAGCTTTGGCGCAGCAACGGCCTTTATCCATAAGAAAAACAGCGAATTAGTTTGGGCGCGTCCCGGAACTGATCCAGAGCGATTTGCTGAAAAATCAACCAGTTCAGGCATTAATTCAGCTTTATTGGAAAGTAATATTCCACTTGAAGTTCGCCGTCCCCAAAACCCGGCAGCTATTCTCATCCACAATCGTTTGCAAAGTGAAAATCTAACGACCGACGATTCTCGTGCATTAAAAGCGTATTTGATTCAGACTTTCGGTTACGAAGACGAAACCGTGATTATAAAGCAAAACTTGCGCTATGTAGAGTTTCTTACGCTTATTCAGCAACTAGCTGATTCCGGACCTCATGGAGAAATCACCTTATTTCTAGCTGCAAAATGGTCGCAAAAAAAGGGTTATATTGAATTCTCGCGCCGTGATAATGAACAAGACATTGCGATTGAACAGTTTTATGAGGATTTGTCAAAAACCAGAGGCATTCAATTCAGAGTATTTTTAGATCTGCAATCTAGCGGAACTAATCCCATGTCATTGAATGAGTTGCGAGAGGCTACCGGAACATTTTTACGTGGCATGGATGGAAGTTTTGTGTGGTTTTCAGCCCTGCCGAATCAGTCACCCGGCGCCTATCTGAATAATGAAAACGACGCAGGTGGTAATTACTCAGCTTTTATCTATTTCATGTTAAACGGAATTAAGCAAGGATTTTATAACACCGCCGACCTGAGAACTTATGTGGAACGTGAGTTAAATTTTTATTCCCGCAAGGTTTTTGAACGCTCTCAGGAAACCGTTTACATCGGGAACGGAAGCATTAATTTAATTAAGTGATGAGTGCTTCAGTTGCTTTAGGTATTTCCGTTGTGTGCTCTGTATTAATTGCACATGTACTTAGAGTAGCGAAACAACATCAAACCGTTATTTCTGCTGTTTTAATGGTTAATTACGCTATTGCTTTTGGCATTTCCTTGATTGACGCTCAATTTAATACCTTTTCTTTTTTGTTGATAGGCATCGGAATGATTACAGGAGCCTTTTTTATCACTAATTTTTTTGTCTTTGCCGAATCGGTTAAACTAAATGGCTTGGGCATAAGTGTTGTGGCTATGCGACTTTCTCTATCTGTTCCGATACTTGGTGCTTTATTTTTATTTCAAGAAAATGTGGATTTTTGGGGGTGGATAGGATTCGGATTGATTGGAGTGAGTTTGTACCTGATACAAGGTCAAACAAAAGAAATAAAAGCGAATCTTGAAGTGAATCAACCCATTGAAAAACACAATCATAGCGAGTGCAAAGCGAGTTGTTTGGCCCAAACGGGTGAGGACATTCAATTTGATTTTTCAGATAAATCCATTGATAAACCCCGAACGAAACTATTAGTAGCCTTATTCCTGATTTCTGGATTTGGTGATTTTGCTCTAAAAGTATTTGAACGCTTAAACGCCGGACAAATGAATGGGTCAGCTTTTATGAGTATAGTTTTTGGTACAGCTTTTATCCTTTCTTTGTTCAAGTTCTTTACCGAAAAATCTCACTTTTCACGCAAAGAGTTTTATACTGGAATTGCGTTGGGTATTCCCAATGTATTCAGTTCGTTATTTCTGATTCTGGCTTTGGGTGGACTAAAAGCTGTTTTTGTTTATCCAACAGCAAATACGCTTGTAATTTTGCTGGGTTCACTATTGGGTGTTTGGTATTGGAAAGATCATTTAACAAAAAAACAATGGCTAGGAATTGGAACTGCTATTGTTGCAATAATTACTGTAATGAAAGGAACCTAACATGACTGTTCTCGAACGATTGGCCATTGAAGCCAAAAAATCACCCAAAAAAGTTGCTTTACCTGAAGCAAACGATGAACGTACACTTCGTGCTGCTGAATATTTATCCAAAGAAAAAATGGCCTTACCCATTTTAATTGGTAATCCCGCTGCAATTAAAGCACTTGCCGAGAATAAGGGTATCACCTTAGAAGGTGTCGAGATTATTGAGCCGGAAACGTCAGAGTTTTTACAGCCGGCAGCAACTCATTTGTATGAACGTCGCAAAGCTAAAGGAATGACCCAAGAACAGGCTTTAGAAACGGTTAAACAGCCCTTATACTTTGGCGCAAGTTTATTGGCTCTGAATCAAGCTGATACCTGTGTAACCGGCGCAGTTCATACAACGGGTGATGTGTTGCGTTCCGCTTTGTTTGTAATTGGTTTAAAACCGGGTTCAAAAGTAGTTTCGTCAGTTTTTTTAATGACGCTACAAGATGGAAGAACCCTAACATATGGTGATTGCGCCGTTGTTCCTTATCCGGATGCGCATCAGTTAGCCACTATAGCCAAAGATTCCGCAGAATCACACCGGAAATTAGTAGGCGAGGAGCCTAAAGTAGCCCTTTTATCATTTTCAACAAAGGGTAGTGCTGAGCATCCGAATGTGAGCTTAGTTAGAGAAGCTTTAGCACACGTTAAAGCGGAAAATCCCCAGCTAGCTATCGATGGTGAGCTTCAGTTTGATGCAGCCTATGTTCCGGCTATTGGCGCACGAAAAGCACCGGGGTCTACTGTAGCGGGAAATGCAAATGTGTTTATTTTCCCTGCTTTGTCCTCTGGAAATATTGCTTATAAACTAACCGAGCGTTTAGCAGGTGCGCAGGCAACAGGCCCAATTATCCAAGGATTAGCTAAGCCGATGATGGATTTGTCGCGTGGAGCAAACTGGCAAGATATTGTGAATACAGCTTTGGTAAGTATGGCTTTAGCTTAATGAAACTGGATTTGTAGCGAAGCAATTTTGTTGATGACATGTCGTGACTCGAAATTTCGCGACATGTTAAAACGAATTGTTTTCAATAGGAACAAAGAGTAAACTTCATCAGCAAGTTGCTTTACCAATTATGATTCAAAGCATGTTTTCGTCTTTTTTTCAAAAACCGCATCCGTTTATATTTACAACGGCTTTTTTATCTACCGTAGTTACACGTTTTGATTTAATGAATCCATTGCTAGCCTTTGCGTTACCTTCATTAATCGGTGTTCCACTGCTGATTTATTGGACGCGAAAAGTGCGTTTAACGCTGGGGTAAAAAAAAGGATGAAGTGATTCACTTCATCCTTTCAAAAATTGAGACTTACGAAGTAATTAAACGATTATTTGGTTGATTCCCAAACCTGATACCCCCATGCTTCCATTTTGTAGCCGTTTACGGTTGGTTCTTGATTTACATTGTTATAGAGAGCACGTTTGAACGATTTGTCTTTAGGAAGAATATCAACATCTACTGTTTGAGATTCATTGGATAGGTTAGCCAAAACGACAACTGTATGTTCACCTTTTGCACGAGTAAACGCTAAAACATGTTCGTTTTTTGTTTCAATAACAGTAAAATCACCACCATACACACCATTGAATAAAGCCGGATTGTCTTTTTTGAGTTTAAAAAGCGAAGTGTATAAAGCTCTGTTTGGGTGCTCTTTCCATTCAATAGGATCTTTTTCAAAGAATTCAAGACGTTTATCCATGCCGGCTTCATCACCTGAATAGAGGAGTGGCATGCCCGGTAATGTTGCAGAAATGACGGTCATTACGTGTTCAGCATCACCTAAACGTTCTTTGTTTGTACCATTCCAGGAGTTTTCATCGTGATTATCTACAAAGCGCATTCGATAAGCTTCCTTTGGAAAACGACAGTTTTCACGATGTATGAGTTCAACAAGATCAGCAGCTGACTTCTTTCCCTGAGCCATTTCATTAAAATAGTGATGCATTTCCCAGCCGTAACTCATGTCGAAAGCTTTTATATGGTGATTTTCATATTCGGCTTCAGCAAGCATGAAAACAGGTTTAATCGCATCTAATTTGGGACGAACAGAATCCCAAAAATCATCGGGAACACTTTGAGCCACATCACAACGATAGCCATCAATATCAAATTCACGTACCCAATATTCGAGTGCATCGGTCATGGCAGCTCGCATTTCTTCATTATCATAATTTAAATCGATGACATCAGCCCAATCGGCAACAGGTGGAACAAATTCACCTTTTTCATTTTTCGTAAAAAACTCGGGATTGGTTTGAGTCCATGATATATCCCAAGCGGTGTGATTCGCCACCCAATCGATAATCACATACATCCCATTTGCATGAATCGCATCAACTAAATCTTTAAAATCCTGTTTAGAACCGAATTCAGGATTCACATCTTTGTAATCCTTTACGGCATAGTAACTTCCCAGAGTTCCTTTTCTATTTTTTTCACCGATAGGATGGATGGGCATCAACCAAATGATACCTACATTCATGTCTTTGAGTTCATCGAGACGAGCTTCAACAGCTTTGAAGGTTCCTTCTTGGGAAAACTGTCGCACATTGAGCTCATAAATACTTAAATTTTTTGTCCACTCAGGCGAGCTGAGTTCCACTTTTACGGGATTACATGGTTTTTGAGAAGGTGAGCAGGCCGTTAAAACCCATCCAAAAACTAATAATAGTAGCCCATATCGTTTTAGCATAGTAATCATTTTACGTGATGGTTTCAGTTAGACGAATGTACCTACATTTTTTAGGTATTACTGTCATCAATTGTAACAGCTTGTCAGATTATGGATTATTCCAACTCTTGAATCGGTTGAATTTCACCATTGATGATGGCAAACACAATCCACCGGTTTCCACGTCCTAAGTCTCTGTTTACTTGAAAACTAGCTAGTAATTGATTATTTCCGTAAACCCGCACCGTTGCCTTTGATTTACTCAAAGCTTTACTGTTTTTATTTCCCTTATTGGAGTAGTCATCTACAAAATAAACGTATTTGTTATGATGCTGAGTCTTTCTAACGGTGATGGTTTCAGGTCCTTCACCATTCATATCATCTCGGTCTAGTTGAGCAGAACCGTCGTCGCTAACACGTTTATTTCTGTATGAGATATGATAGGTATCAATATTAACAAAATTGGCATCTAAATCGGCGGGTTTGTCGTCCCACTCCAAAACGACTCGTAAAAAATCAATATCCATAAGAGGGGAAACAGTGAAGCGATTAAAGAACACTGAATGAGCCATCACTTCGAATTTTCCTTCACTTGTGATGTACTTCGGATGTTTAAAAAGAATCGCATGATAACCATCGCTTGGAATTGGAAACGTGATTTTCCCTTCAAAATTGGTCGTAAACTCTCCTAGATTTTCAACTAAAATGGTGGCACCCGATATTGGATTTCCATTCATGGCATCGTAAAAACGTAGGGTTGCATCACCGGCCAATTCAGTAAAAGCATCGTCTCTACGCTCGTTAAGTGAATTTTTATTTTGCGCTTGAATAGATAGGCAACTAACCCAAAGAAATAACCCCAAAAAAGTAATGAACCGCATATTACATGGACTTAATTAAATGTGAAGAATGGAAAATACTGAAATAAATTGCTTTATGATTTATAGTAAGCCCAAAAAAAGAGTAGTGAAGGAAAAATTGTCATAATGAAATTTACGTAAGCCTGTTGGGTCAAGGCTTTGAATATGTGCAAGATTAAAAAGATGTTTCTAATCAGTAAAAATTGGCAAGTTCAAAGCTCAAACACAACTCTCAAAACCTATGAAAGCAATGGTCAATCCCTTAGAACAAATACGCAACTAAGTTCAATCACTCCTTCAAGGACATATTTTGACTGAAGAATTGGTCAGAGAGCAATCTGATTCAATCAATCAGGATTTGTTAATTCTAAAGAAAACAAAGTCTGGTCTTGTACAATCAGCTATCCATAATTATTTTGATTTCAACATTGAATGTTCCGCAGATGAACAGTTAACCACAAAATATGAGTCCCAAAATTTTAATCATACTTCCTCTTAATCAAAAAAAGAAATCATTTAAGTTACCAATTGGATATAAATTACAATGAGTAAACTTGATTGGACAATCCATAAAATCCATAAAACAAAATTCAATGATGATTTTACCGTAACCATTTGGTACGAAAACGGCTTAGTGAAATCATTAGATATGAAGCCTGAAATAAAAGAAGGAACTGTATTTGAACCGTTAAAAGACCTTTCTTTCTTCAAAAAAGGACATAAGGATAGGATTGCTATTGCATGGCCGGGCGCTATTGACCTGAGTCCTTATTTCGTTTGGGATGCAAGTGTTTTTGTGCGATATTGGAAGCCAAGAAAACCACAACTCAGACAGAATCACCCAAGAGCTGCCGTTCCGGTGAATGGAATGATCATAGAGTTGAAATACAAAGAATTGAATCACAATTTACCTCATGTTCATGTGATTACATCAAAAGGAGAGTGTTCCGTTTCACTTAACCCGGTTGAATTGTTAGCTGGAAATCCGGGTAAAGGCTACAAGCGGATCGTAATTTCACTAATTAAACCATTTTCAAATGAACTTACTCAACTTTGGATTCAAGCCAAAGACGGCAAAAATGTGGATAAAGCGTTTAAAGACATTGTGAAACAGATGCACGTTAAATGAATCTGTTCAAATTGTAATTATCAACTTATAGGTTGATTTTAAGCCCGGCACAGTCCGGGCTTTTACGCCCCTTTTTTTGCTATATTTAAGCAACAAACAGGAAAAAACAATGAAAACGGTTAAAAAATCTACAAGAAAAAACCCAACTACTACATCAAGTACACTTGATAGAGCTTTGCGTACGAAGGTTAATCGACAAGATGCCCTAGATGTAATTACCATACGAGAGCGTAAGGCAGAAAATAAAATTTCGGCTAATGATGTGTTCAAAAAAGCAGGGTTATAATGCTTGATATTCTTTTTTCTAAAAGTGCAGAAAAAGAGTTTCTAAAGCTGCCTAAAACTGTTCAAAAAACGATTAAAACGAAGATTATAGGCTTAGCTAATGGAACTGTTCAAACAGGGATTAAAAAACTCACCAATAGAGAAGAATACCGTTTACGTGTTGGAGATTATCGAGTTCTTTACACTATTGAGAATTCCATTTCACTTATTATAGTAGCAATTGGACACCGAAAAGACATTTATTTATAACACTTGCACCCAATCTATTTTTATATGTACCTTTATCATAACGGCGTCCCCTAACGCCCATAACAAAAGACATTAAGCCGCTTTTGTGGCTTTTTTTGTTTATATCCCTGTGATATAGGCAACTTAAGCCGTATAACTGAGTGGCGTGACTGGTAACCAATCCGGTCAGTGTTGTTATGGCACTTAGGGGCGCCACTCACTTATAAACCCTAAAAACATAACATTATGAACAAGCCTATCTTATCCGATGCGGTACAAAAAGCGTTATTGGACATACTAAACAAGGGAAACGCCCTTATCCTACAAGCCACAGAATTAGAAGTATTCGGCCTAATTGAACAATCCATACAAGTACGCAATCGCTTGTATTATTGGTCCCGGAAATTACATGCATTAGCTTACATGCTTCCCCATCAGCCACACAAACTCTTTTACATGGCACTTGCCGATTGTTGGTTAACAGCTACTCAAACGAGTTTTTCCTTTCAAGCCTTAGCCGAAAGGATAGCGGTATGAATAGCCTAGATAAACACAACAACACCATAGATGTATTAGATGAGTTTGAAACTCGTTTTACCATATTAGCCGGATACATGTACTTATTAGATCAGGTTATTCCTGCATCACATAGTGATCAGGTTATATTTTCGGCTATTTCAGCAGCGTTTAAAGATGTGGAACGCTTGTTGCCAGATTATAGATCTATTTACTCAAAACGAGGAGCAGCATAATGAATATTCTCCATTTAACCCTAAAGGAAACGCCTTATTTCTTAACGGCTCAAGGACTTAAAACGATTGAGTACAGGAAGCCCTCACAATGGATTAAAAGCCGTTTGATTGGTAAGGAGTATGATGTAGTTAAATTCGTGAATGGATACGGTAATGATAGACCATACATGATCTTTGAATATAAAGGCTATGAAATAGCTCAAGAAAAGCGCACGATTAGTTTTCCTCCAAGTTCATTTAAGGTAGAAGTGGAACCCGGTGATTATATGATCCATTTGGGTAAATTAGTAGAAATGAAAGTGAGGCTATAATGAGTAAACTTGATTGGACAATCCATAAAATCCATAAAACTAAATTCAACGATGATTTTACCGTAACCATTTGGTACGAAAACGGCTTAGTGAAATCATTGGATATGAAGCCAAGACTTAACAAGGAGTTATTTAAACCCTTAAATGACCTTGCTTTTTTTAAGAAAGGGCGGAAAGATAGAATTGCTATTGCATGGCCGGGCGCTATTGACCTGAGTCCTTATTTCGTTTGGGAAGAAAGCTCATTTGTACGTTATTGGCAACCAAGAAAGCAACACCTTAGAGATAATCACCCAAGAGCTGCCATTCCGGAGAATGGTATTATCATTGAATTACGATATCGAGAATCCAATCATCATTTGCCACACGTTCATGTAATCACCTCAAAAGGAGAATGTTCTGTATCACTTAGCCCAGTCGAGATTATTGCCGGTAATCCCGGCAAAGGCTACAAAAACATAGTCAAAAAACTCATCATACCATTTGCAAGTGATTTAGAGCATCTTTGGTATCAAATTAAGCAAGGAGATAATGTGGATAAATCGTTTAAAGACATTGTGAAACAGATGCACGTTAAATGAATCTGTTCAAATAGCAATTATCAACTTATAAGTTGATTTCAAGCCCGGCAATCGTCGGGCTTTTTTTATAGTTATTTTGCCTCGAGAATTGAAACTATATCATCAAACGAATGATTTACAAGAATTGAGCT
>CAZIQX010000092.1:0-12478 GCA_964541325.1 uncultured Chitinophagales bacterium
TTTTTTGTGGCTAAAGAAATTCCATAACCTAGTTTTTATACATACATGGCAGATAGTAAATTAAATGCAACTGAAGCAGTTGTAGATCCAGTTGCAAGTTATATCGAAAAGGTTCAATCTTATATTGATACTAACAAAAACACTCTTATTATTGGGGCTATTGTGATTTTAGGTGCCGTTGGCGGATTGATTGGCTTCAATTATTACCAAGAATCGCAAGAACAAAAAGCACAGGTATTACTGGCACAAGCGCAAGCCTACTTTACAGCAAATGAATTTGAATTGGCTTTAAAAGGTGATGATACCTCCTTCACACCCGGTTTTGAAACCATCATTTCAACGTATTCAGGAACTGATGCTGCCAATTTAGCTCGTTATTATGCGGCAGTTTCCGAGTTTAACTTGGGAAATACAGAAACCGCTTTAGGTTACATGAACTCCTTTAAAGCGCCTGAAGGTATTTTAGGAGTAAGTCCGATAGCATTTAAAGCCAGTTTACACCTTCAATTAGGTAACTTTGAAGCAGCAGCAAAGGACTACGAATTAGCGGCTAATTGGCATGAGACTACCACAACTACTCCTCTGTATTTGGTTGAAGCTGCAAAAGCGTATAATGCTGCAGGAAATGCTGCCAAATCAGTAAGTCTTGTTAATCAAGTTTTAGAAAAATATCCTACCGGTACACATTTGGCTGAAGCTCAACGTGTTAAGGGTCAAGCATCATAATTGACTCTATACTAATGATTTTCTCCAAAGGCGGTTTGTGTTTCAAACCGCCTTTTTTTATCCATAATTCAGGAATTCACAAAAAAACATAGAACTATTACGGCTTCAAATAACCGACTAGTTAACAGTCAGGTTCTCTTTCAGTAAAACATGTATGGTTGAGATTTAGCGTGATACATCACCCTGTATGTAACTCACTCTGAATTAGCTTTTTTAAGGTGATAAGCACAAAATCGAGTACGTCTTCCGGAATTGTAAGTGGTGGTGCTAATCGAATCAGTGTATTTGAGTGAAGAGTCCAACCCAACAAAATGTGCTGATTCATAGCTTTTGTGACCACTCTTTCTGTGAGTTCACGCGATTCAAGTTCTAAACCTAACATCGCTCCTTTTCCTCTAACTTCAACAATACCGGGACCAACTAATGCAGTTTTGACTTTATGCTCAATAAATGTAGCGCGTTGAATCCAATTTTCTTCTAAAAGCACTTCTAAATTAGCCAATCCAGCAGCCGCTGATACAGGATGACCACCAAATGTGGTAACATGATTAAGAGGCGGATCATTTTTAAAAGCCTCAAAAATTTCATCAGATGAAGCAAAACCCCCAATTGGCATACCACCGCCCATTGCCTTTGCCATACACAAAATATCAGGAACTACCCCATATTGCTGAAATGCAAATAAGGTTCCTGTTCGACCAAAACCTGATTGAATTTCATCAAAAATGAGCAAGGCACCTGCTTTTGAGCATCTGTTTCTGATTTCTAACAACCAATCTTGTTGTGCAGGAATGATACCGCCCTCCCCTTGTATAGGTTCGAGAATCACTGCGGCCGTTTGAGTATCAATAAGATCTAAATTTTGATAATTATTGAACTTTAGAAAATGGACATCCGGTAAAAGAGGTAAAAAGGGGTTACGATAGACATCACGACCGGTAACACTTAACGAACCATGGGAATCGCCGTGATATGAATTTTTAAAACCAATTAATTTTGAACGCTTAGTAAACTTTTTAGCCAGTTTGAGAGCCCCTTCATTTGCCTCTGTTCCACTATTAGTAAAATAAATTCGTTGAAGTGAAGGTGGAAGTTGAGAAGCAATTAAAGCAGCAAAATCGGATTGTGGTTTTTGAATAAACTCCCCATAAACCATAACATGCAAATGTTTATCCACTTGATTTTTGATTGCTTCTACCACTTTTGGATGCCTATGCCCTAAACTACTAACAGCTATTCCCGAAATAAAATCAATGATTTGCCGACCATCTTTAGTAAAGAAATAACAGGATTCTGCCCGTTCAATTTCCAGACCAATTGGGAAATCGGAGGTTTGTGCAACATGTTGATAAAATGAATTTATAGAAGATTTTGAGATCATTCGGGAACTGATTAAACACTTTTGAAATTTGATGAAAATATGGCATTTTACGCCTTCAATTAAAATTTTAAATCGTACCTGAATGAAATATCGTTTGAGTCTTGTTATTGTTTTACTACTTTTGATGATCAATATGAATTGTAGTGAGAAAAAGCAATCACGAGAAATTATCGTTCCAAAGAACAATCAAATTGAGCCTGTAAAGTCACCCAAGATTGGCCAAACTATATTTGAAGCTAATCTATTAGCAATAGCCGAGAATGAGAATAGCATTGATTTAACTTTTAAAATACTAACACTTTTTGAAAAAGGTCAGCAGACTATAGATTTACAAGCTGGTTCAAAGGTGATTGCAACCTTCAAAAAGAACGAAACTAAGACAAAATTATCATTCAATTCTACAACCTTACAAATTAGCAACGATTTGATTTACATGGTGACTTCACAAACCCGAAAACCACTAGGTAATTCAGATTTGCCTTTATTATTAGTTAATCTAACATCAAAATAATACTCTATGAATAAAATAATGAAGCAGTTATCGGCTGTACTCTTAGCAGGTACTGTAGTTGTGGTGTCTCATCTAACCCTTACCTCATCAAATCAAAGTGAGGCTTTAATTTCAATAAGTAAAGTAACTCAGCAGAACAAGCTGAAAAAAATGCCAAGGGTTGAGCGAAAAAAAGCACGTGCGGACTATTTCACTGATTTATTGCGCGATCCAGTGAGTGGCGAAATACCCAGAAATGTACGTTTAGGCGAAATTGCTTGGAAGAACCAAACACAAGTGATGAAATCAACTGGGAATGTTTTTAATTGGGTTCAAGCAGGGCCACTTGATGTAGGCGGTAGAACTCGTGGCCTGGCAGTTGATATTAAAGATGCAAATACTATCCTAGCTGCTGGTGTTTCTGGTGGAATCTGGAAATCAACAAATAAGGGTTCTACGTGGTCGTTAAAAACACCTGACTATCAAAACAAAAGTGTAACATGGCTAGCACAAGACCCGCGTGATGGTCATTCCAATATTTGGTATGCATCGACAGGAGAGTTTGATGGAAGTTCAGCAAGTGCTTCCGGTGCTTTCTATCTTGGTTATGGAATATTTAAATCAATCGACAATGGAGAATCATGGGTTTTACTTGAATCTGCAAGTAACCCAAATTTAACTAGTTGGAACTCACGCTTTGATTTAGTCAATCGTATTCAAGTTAATCCTGTAAATGGTGATGTTTATTTTTCATCTCATGCCGGAGTTCTAGTTCGTTCTCGTGATGGTGGTGCTACTTGGGAAGATGTTCTCGGTGATTATGCAGCATTTCAATATGTAGATTTTGTAATTGCAAATGATGGTACAATTGTAGCTAGTTTATCAGGTGATGGATTTGATGATAACCCAGAATTTCCAAATGCTGGAATATTCAAATCAACTGATGATGCAGAAAACTGGACAGAAATAACACCAAGTACGTTTCCAGAGACACATTATAGAACGTTTATGTCTTTAGCACCATCAAACCAAAACACACTATATGTCTTAACGTTAGCAGAAGCCGAAGGTAATTTTGGAGAAAATAGGTTCTTTAGAATAAACTTAAGTACTAATACAGCCGTTGATCGATCTTCTAATGTTCCTAATTTTGGTGGCTCAACAGGTGATTTTGACACACAGTTTGCATACAACATGATTTTGGCTGTTCGTCCAAATAATGAAAATTTTGTTATAATGGGTGGAACAAATTTGTTTAGGTCTACAAATGGCTTTGGGTCTGCTTTATTTACAGGTGAATCTCCCACTCAAGCTGATAGGGATCGACACTGGATAGGTGGATATACATCTCGAAATACTAGTTTTGCTCTTTATACAAATCACCATCCCGATCAACATTCTTTTGTATTTGACCCATCAAATCCTAATGCAGCTTGGAGTGGACATGATGGTGGCTTGAGTTACACTACTGATATAAATGCAAACATCGTGAGTTGGACTAATAAAAATGCGGGTTATTATGTAACTCAATTTTATCATGCATCAATAAGTCGTTCAGATGGAAACAAGCAATTAGTAGGTGGTACACAAGATAATGGCTCACCTTTCTTTACATCCGGAGGTAGAGCATCTTTTGACTTATCAAGCGGCGATGGCGCATTTTCTTATTTTGGTAAAGAAAAAGTATATGTTTCTTCACAAAATGGAAATGTGTATAGATATGATATTTTAAATGATCAACTAACAGACTTTGGATACATTGACCCCAACTTTTCAGGAACGCGCCAGTTTATACACCCTTTTGAAGTTGATAAAAATAATGAAAGTGTTATTTACTTTCCTCTGGCGAGAACTGTTTTAGGCGAAAGTTATGGTGTAGTCGTTCGCTCAACTGACGGCGGAGAATTTTGGTCAGATGTTGCCAATACAATCAAAACAGACATTGGATTAACAGTAACAGCACTTGAAACTTCAATTTCACCGGCTGATATCTTATACTTTTCTGGATCTGACAGAAGGAGACCTGCACAATCTGCACCAATATTATATAAGCTAGTTAATGCATCTACCAGTGAAGCGTCCCAAACAGCACTCTCACTACCAGGTGCTCCCATTGGTTCTAACGTATCAGATATTGCAGTTAACCCAAATAATGCAAATGAGATTTTGGTTACTTTATCCAATTATAACGTAGAGGGTATCTTTTACTCAAATAATGGTAACACATTTGTTCAAGTAGAAGGCAATTTGGCTGGTGATGCTAGACTTCCTGGCCCCTCTATTAGAAGTGCGGCTATAGTAACTATTAATAACGAAAAAGTTTATTTGGTTGGAACATCAACTGGAATTTACTCAACAAAAGTACTTGATGGAAATAATACTATTTGGATTGCTGAAGGAACTGAAGTGATGGGCAATTCAATTGTAAATACGCTCTCATATCGTGAATCAGACGGACATATTGTTGCTGCAACCCACGGACGCGGAGCTTTTTATGGCGAACCCAATTTAGATACTTCTGTTGATGAAGAATCATTAATTGCAAGTCGCTTTGAATTACGTCAGAACTATCCAAACCCCTTTAACCCTTCCACTACCATCTCATTCGAACTCAAGAGTATTGCTCGTGTTCAGTTGAGTGTTTATGATGTAACAGGCCGATTAGTTCGCACCTTGTTGCAAAATGAAACTCGTGGTTTAGGCGTACATTCGGTTCAGTTTGATGCTTCAAACTTAGCTAGTGGAACCTATATGTATTCACTTCAAGTATTTAACGATAATGGTGCAAGTTACACTCAAACCAAGAAAATGACTCTTATCAAATAAATTTTTATTTATGAGTTAAAAAAGGGGGCTATATCGGATAGATGTGCCCCCTTTTTTTGTTCTAAATCTCGGTGCAAATGTATTTCATCACTTGATATTCTTCCATTCCATATTTTGAGCCTTCACGTCCAAAACCACTTTCTTTAACACCCCCAAAAGGCGCTACAGTAGTCGAAATCATACCTGTATTAATGCCCACCATTCCGTACTCCAATGCTTCACTAACTTTTACTATAGTTTTATAATGGGTTGCATACACATAAGCAGCCAAACCTGCTGAAGTGGAATTAGCCTTTTGAACTACTTCTTCAAGGGTTGAAAATGAAAAAATTGGCGCAACGGGACCAAAAATTTCTTCATGTGCAAGCTGCATTACATCAGTAACATGCTGCAAAACAGTAGGTTGAAAAAATAAGCTTTGTTGATTTATACGCTCACCTCCACAAACCAACTTCGCTCCTTTATTTGTGGCATCTTGAATCAATCTACTTACTTTTTTTATTGCGTTTTCGTTTATCATAGGTCCGATAGTTACTCCTTGTTCAAAGGGATTTCCTACTTTTTGAAGACGTACTTTTTCTGTAAAACGCTTCACAAATTCATCATAAATGCTCTCTTGAACATAGATTCGATTTGCGCAGACACAGGTTTGTCCATTATTTCTAAACTTTGAAGCCAATGCGCCATCCGTTGCTGCTTCTAAGTCAGCATCATCAAAAACGATAAATGGTGCATTTCCACCTAATTCAAGTGAAAGCTTTTTTAACGTTGATGCACTCTTTTCCATCAACCATTTTCCGACCTGAGTAGACCCTGTAAATGAAATCTTTTTCACCTTGGGTGATTCCGTGACAATATCCCCAAATTCTCTAGCTCGAGTAGTGGGTATTACTTGAAAAACAGCCTTAGGTAAGCCGGCCATCTCAGCTAATGCTGCCAATGCCAAAGCGGAAAGCGGCGTTTCCTCTGATGGTTTTACGATGATGGAACAACCGGCTGCCAATGCTGCACCTGCTTTTCTGGCGATCATAGCGTTGGGAAAATTCCACGGCGTTATGGCTACACTCACTCCGATTGGCTGCCGAATTACCTGAATTCGTTTATTAGCTTGATGGCCTGGAATAATATCTCCATACGAACGACGTGCTTCTTCGGCAAACCACTCAATAAAACTTGCTCCATATTCAATTTCACCGATAGCTTCTGAAATAGGCTTTCCAGCCTCGAGAGCCAGAATTTTACCTAATTCTTTTTTATTTTGAATCATCAGTGAAAACCACTTTTTAAGTTTTTGGGCGCGTTCTGAAACTGAAACACCTTTCCATTCTTCAAAAGCTAGTTCAGCTGCCTCTATGGCTTCTAAAAAGTCAGCTTCTTCACAGTCGGTAACAGAGGCTATTACACTTAAATCAGCCGGATTCACTACATCAAATGTAATTCCTGACTTTGCTGATTTCCATTCACCGTTTAAATGTGCTTTTGTTTTTAAAAATTCCATATCAACCATTTCGATTTCTTTCTTTGCGAAGATACTGAATCAACATGTGGTAACCTGACATCAAATTAGGCTGAAATTAGCTGAATCTTTATGATGATACCTGCGTAGCTGTGTTAAAACTCAGTAATTTTTACGCTTATGTTCGCACAGATTCTTCGTTTTATCTTCTCTTTGTTTAATGCTTACAGCTTTTATAAAAACCCGGTACAATATCTCGTAACCACTCTTATTGCTGCATTAGTGCCGATTTTAATCTATGCGATTGCTGGCTTTACAGGATTTATGCTGTTAATGCTTTTGTTAGGATTTTTCATATACCGATATATTCGTAGCAATAACAAAGCATCAGCGTAGAGCACCTTCTTTTTCATCTTTAAGTCCCACTAAAAATAACCACCCAATTCCGTTACCAATTAGTAGTACTGAAAAAAGCATAATTGTCTGATTAATCGTTAGCCAATGATTTTCCAACAGCAAAGACGCTACAAAAACCGATAGAGATTGATTGGTGTTATACATCAGCCATTCAAAACTAAAGACTCTTCCCATAAAGGTCTGTTCGGCACGTTGTTGAACCAAAACCGTGCTCATAACCCAATTAAATCCAGTTCCCAAATGTGCAAAGAAAGCCAATAACAAAACGAGTAGTAAGGAATGGGTTAAACCCATCCAAAAGTAGAAAAAGCCCCCCATCATCATGCTAAAACCAATCATTTTAAGCCAAGTGTTGGTATCAGGGAACCATTTTCTTCCCAAAATTGGCCCCACTCCTGTGCCAATACCTCGTGCAGCATAAATCAAACCTACACCCAAACTTCCCATTAAAAGCACTTCCTCAGAATATAGAATGATGATGTATAACAATCCCCCCATAAATGAAGTGTACGTAGCTTTGGCCAAAGCAGGTCGTGCAACTCTGGGATGAGTTTTCAGATAGCGGAACCCATCTAAAATATCTTTAAAGGGAGATTCAGAGTTGCGTTTGGCTAAATATTCATTTTCAGGAATATGAACCTGATAGACAAACGCTGCCGATACCAGATAGGTAAATATATTAATCACAAATACCCAACGAAATCCTAACCAATCCGTTAGTATTCCTCCGATAGCCATTCCAAGTGTAAAAATGGCACTCCAGGAAAAACTAGTTATGATATTTCCGCTGATTAAATCCTCTCCTTTTAACAAATTCGGTATAGTTGAAGATTTAGCTGGTTCAAACATGGCGGAAAAGAGCATTTGCAAAGCTATTAAAACATACGTTAGAAATAACCACTCTTTAGATGTAATAAAGATGAACCCTGCTACCAAAACAGCTCTGGCAATATCAGACCAGAACATAACGGATTTCCGATCATAGGTATCAGTAATGTAACCGGCTATTGGTGAGAACAAGGCAAAACTCATCATCTTTACAATAATGATCAATCCCAGTAAAAATGGGGATTCTGCATACTGTTGAATAATGGCATAAACAGCTAAAATACCAACCCAATCGCCGAAATTTGCCACGAGCTGACTCACCCAAAGGTTTCTGAATGAACGATGATTGGCTAATACAGCGAGGTATTTATTTTTCACTTCGCCTATAACAAAGAATTATTGGATAAGCAGTCTGTCAATTGATCGTAAGCATTATACAGGCTTGTTTTTTCAACTTTTCCAACAGCTTTTTTTAATCGTGTAGCAAGCGAACCGTGTTCAAGGATATACATCAAATCAAGTCGGTGCTCTTCAAATAAGGCTGGTTCAAAAACTTCATAAAGGTGTTGCCAAACTTCTTTGGCTTGTGCCTTCTCTTTTGGTAATCCTAAGGCTTGCAAATAGTTTGAATTCTCTATCAACGCATCTTCACCTTTTTGAATAGTCTTAACTAAAATTGCCAATAACTCCTCTTCTGAAAACTGTTTTTGAGTTTCTAAATCAGCAAAGCGCTCCAGTGCAATTAGTTTTAGCGCTGATACGATGCCTATAAAAACCGCAATTTCTGCTCTTGGACACTCTTGAGCATCAATGAGTCTAATTTCTAGCGCATTGCGATCAAATCGGGCAATGGCACCGCGAGAATTCAAAAAATGTCGGTCAAGAATATGTTCCGTATCATAGGGTTTGATATCCTGTATAATCGGATCAAAGATAACTTGTTGATAGTCTTTTTTTGAAAACACACGTTCAGGAATTACTTTCCCGGTAAGACTTGGAATTTTGACTTGATTATGCCTGTAAGCTTCAAGACGCGCATCCATTAAACCGGTGTCATTTCCTTCCAAAAATGGAGTAGAAGCAGCTAATGCAGGAATGATGGGAAGAATTAACCGAACGGCTGCATGTAATTTTTCGAATTCTTTATCACCCTGAAACGGTAAGTTAATATGTGTACTCTGCACATTAGCCCAACCATGACCTTTACAATCGAAAATTTTATTGTAAAGCTGATAAATTTCGCTGAATTCATGAGGCCAAAGCATAGTTTCTTTATAAGGATTCATCCAGGGATGCATCCCCGTTGGCATTAAACGAGCGCCCATATTCTCAAGCTCACTATTTATTTCTCGAACATTTTCGTGAAATTGCTGAGAGAGTTTTCGAACATCTCGTGCTGGACCATAAGTTTTAATTTCCACCACATGGTTTACCAACTCGTTAGACCACGCCATTTTTTTATTGATGAATTCAGAGGCAAATTCACCGGTTACCGCTTTAAAAAGTTGATCGGCAAGTGGACGCACATCCAAGGTAATCGCATCCACAATCATGTATTCTAACTCGATTCCGTACCCTTCAAATAAATGCAATTCCGGTTTAGCCTGAATCATAATTTATTGTTTTTTTTGATTCATTCGAATGTCTAATCGCGTTTTGAACGAGCTAATTACAGCTTCATACAATGTATCACCTAAAATTTTGTCCTCTACTCCGGCATCAATATTGGGGTTGTCGTTGATTTCAATTACATAGGCTTTTCCATCTACTTCTTTAATATCAACTCCGTATAATCCATTCCCAATTAATTTTGTGGCTTTAACTGCTGTTTCTACAATATGTTGTGGTGCTTTATCAACAGCTAATGTTTCGAAATCACCCACTTCTTGACTTTTTTTGGCGCCCCAATTGTAAATCTGCCAATGCCCGCGAGCCATGAAATATTTACACACATATAACGCTTTTCCATCAAGCACACCTACACGCCAATCGAATGGAGAATACATGTATTTCTGAGCTATGATTAAATCCGATTCGTCCAACATCTTAGTTACGATAGTTTTTAAATCAGATTCTGTTTCTGCTTTCTTAACTCCCATTGAAAAACTTGAATCGGGAACTTTAAGAACACAAGGCAGGCCTATTTGTTTTACAATGTCTTCCACTTTGTCGTTTTGCAACATAAGTGTTTTTGGAATCGGGATTTTTGCTTTGGTTAGAGCTTCATTCAAATACACCTTATTGGCACATCGCATGATAGATATAGGATCGTCGATAACTACCATTCCTTCAGCATCGGCACGACGAGAAAACCGATAGGTATGATGATTTACGGATGTGGTTTCACGAATAAACAGAGCATCGTATTCTCCTACACGTGCATAATCATCTTTTCCAATTAAATCAACATAAAAATCCATGTCTTCGGCTACGGAAATGAATTTTTCCAATGCTTTCTTGTTAGATGGAGGTGCTTTCTCCGTTGGATCTTGAAGAATGGCTAAATCGTAAACGGAGGTGTCTTTTTTCTTGTAGAAATACCGATCACGTTTAAAATATTCTATCGCTTTTGCTTGTAAAAACTCAATATGATTATCCGGAATATCATCAACTGCAATGGGAATAATGGTCTGTAAAATCCATTTTTCTGAGAGACGTTTAAAACGTGCACGCAAAAACGGTGCTCGAAATAAATTGTACAACTCGGAAGCCAGTTTCTGATGTTGTGCAGCCAAATTATTCCCAAAATAAATACTTAAAACAAATTCATCGGCTTTAATGTTTTTTAAACTTTTTTGGATGATTTCATTCAAATCATTTGATAAAACCTTAACTACCGATTTCGATTTCATATCCTGAATGGTAGTTACACTTGGAATTACTTTGTGGTTACGTGCCTCAGCCAACAGGGAAACATAATATCCTTTAGTTTGATACGAATAACTCTTGCACAGATTAAACACCTGAATATTTTTAGCATCAGCCCAGATTGAATTGAGCAAATAATCCTTCGCTAAAACAATCTCAACATCTTTGATGGATTTAAAAATCCAATCTCTTTCTTGATTTACAACAATAATTCTTCTCATCGTTCAATAATTAACAAGTTTGCATCATACGTGATAACACCAAGCATCACCGAATTTATAAATCGATGCACCGGGATGTTGTACTCTCGATTCACGGAGTTATATGGATTTTGATTATACGGGTCGGCAATCCAAACTTCCTGCTCGTTGATATCCTTCACTACCACAAAGTGACCGGTGGGTTCACCTCGAACATCATCATAAATAATTTTGTTATTTCGGGTTTCAAATTCTCTTTTTGAAGGATACAAATACGTAGAACTCAAGCCTGTAATTACCGGAATTCCTCTATCCGTATAACTTTTGATGAGCGAGGGTTCTAACACATCAAATTTTAAGGTGCCACCTGCTTTTAAAAAGTTCAAGTAGGCTTTACATGTTTTGGTAAATCGTTTCCCGTCTTTATACTCTAGCTGTTGTTTGAGTTTATCAATCAATTGTTCTGAAGCTAGCCCAAACCAAGATGGATCGAAAATGCGCAAATTATACGAGTACACCGTTGCTTTGTACCCTCTTTTGATGGCGTCCAAACCCAGATAAACGGCAAGAGTCCCTCCTGTTTCCAACATTTCGATTTCTTCGATGAGTTTGTGCAAATCGATGTCGAGACCCAAATATTTATACACGGCATGTATAGATGTCGGTCCGCAGGTAACGTCGTCCGGCTGGGGTAAAATGCTAAGATTTTGAAGCATAAAATCGCCTTTCATAAGTAAAGCATATCAAAAAAAGAGTACGAACTTTTTACATTAAAAAAAGAGGATTTTTAGCTTTTTTAGTCTGATTTTCGGGCTTTTATACGCACATCGTAGATGTCTTTGCGGCGGTCTTTCAGGTTACGAACGCTTCCTTTGTGGTGTAATTCTTTGAGTAAGTCCAAATCCACATCACAAATGAGGGTCATTTCGGTGTTTGGTGTAGCTTCTGCGATTATTGCGGTTGTAGGAAATTGAAAATCTGAGGGTGAAAATACCGCTGATTGCGCATATTGAATGTCCATATTATTTACTTTGGGCAAGTTTCCTACACATCCTGCAATCGCTACATAACACTCATTTTCTACGGCTCGGGCTTGGGCACAACGGCGAACTCGGTTGTAACCGTTTTGCGTGTCTGTAAGAAAGGGAACAAATAATATGGAAAGTCCTTGTTCTGCCTGAATTCTGGTAAGCTCAGGAAATTCAACGTCATAACAAATTTGAATTCCGATTTTACCACAATCTGTATCCAAAACACTGATGTCATCACCACCAACCATTCCCCAT
>CAZIQX010000093.1:0-12444 GCA_964541325.1 uncultured Chitinophagales bacterium
GTAACCTGTATTGTACTTGGGTTTATGTTACCGGGAAGTTTAATTTTACCTGTTGAAGCCCTTGTAATTACAATTGCAATGGCTTTAGGTCCACAATTGCTTGGGCATGGAGCTATGAATTATGCCGTCAAGTTTGTTTCTCCAACCATATTGGCAACCACCATTTTAGTTGAACCGACGTTAGCTACTGTCTTCGGGGCGTATTTTTTTGATGAACTCCCATCGGGATTGGCTTTTTTAGCCATGGGAATTATTGTAAGTGGTGTAGTTTTAACCTGGATTGGTAATCAAAAAGCAGATTAAGTGAGTTGGGCTGCATAAACAAATTTTAATTATGAACTTACCGTAAAAAAACGGAGTTTTAAAGGAGAGACAGATTTAAAAATCGCTCACGAATTAGGGTGTTTTATGCAGTCAAACTCCTATTTATTAGCATTTAAGCAGATCGCTTTTTTGGGTTTGTTGGGGATTTCAATATGGTGTTGTACTTCCTCATCGACAAAAGAAAATCCGTTGAATGTTACCGTTTTTGAGCCAGTGAACAGAGATTGGGAACAGATTAAAGAAAGTGGCAGCATACGTTTAATCACGCGATATAATTCCATTTCTTATTTTTTACACAATGGTGTAGAGCATGGATTTGAGTACGACTTCCTGAAAATGTTCGCCGAAGAACATGATTTAGCGTTGGAGGTTATTATTGTTCAGGAACATCAAAATCCAATTGATTTATTGAATAGTGGCGAGGGGGATATCATAGCTGCAAATTATACCATAAATACCGACCGTAAGCTCTATCACGAATTTTCAAAACCGTACAATCGTGTTTCTCCATATGTTGTCTTGCCTGAAACCAAAGCCGCTTTCACTGAAACCATTCAGGATGTAGAAGGAATTACCATTGCTGTTCGAAAAAGTAGCAGTTATTACTCTCGTTTAAATGAACTAATAAAACAAGGTTACAATCTGAGTTTAAAACCAATTGGCGAAGAATGGGATACGGAAGCGATTATTATGGCCGTCACAACAGGTGAGTTTGAAGCAACTGTTGCAGATGACAACCTGTTTTACGCAGCAAAAACGTATCTATCAGGGATAGCACTTGGGCCGCAAATAGCTGATTCTGACTCTGTAGCTTGGGGAATTCGTTCGAATGCAATTGAACTAAAACAAGAATTAGATCAATTTATTGATAAACATTATCGGATTGGCGAAGATGGAAGTCCAAAACGAAGTGCAATTATGAACATTCTTTTGAAACGATATTTTGAGGATAACAAAAAACTCTATGCCTATAAAACCGCATCGCACGAAGCAAAATATGCCGGCGTTCTATCTCCATTTGATAATCTGATTCGCCCCGTTGCCGATTCTATGGGAGTTGATTGGAAGATGGTTGTTGCAATTGCAGCTCAAGAATCTAAATTTGATCCATATGCTCGAAGTTGGGCAGGTGCTATTGGCTTAATGCAAGTGAATCATCGCTTTAGTAAATACAAAGAAGAAGAATTATATAATCCTGAAATTAATATTCGAGAAGGAATCCGAATCATTAAAGAAAATTTAGATCATTACGATTACCTCGACGAAAAAAATCAATGGGCTTTAGCGTTAGCTACCTATAATGCAGGTGTTGGACATGTAACCGATGCCCGAAGAATAGCCATGGATTTATATAAAAATCCCAATGAATGGGTTTATGTGGAAGATGCTTTATTAAAGTTGATGCGACGACAATATTATAAAGACGCACGTTATGGTTTTTGTCGTGGAATAGAGACCGTTAAGTATGTGAAAGAAGTATTAAATCGTCACGAAATGTACACAACTATATTAAGTATATCAGAACGAGCGGAAAACAGCATTCCACGAACCCTCATTGGAATGGGAAATATGATGAACTAAACAGTTCTCTTTAAAATGATAAGAGTAAGATCGTCGCCTAATTGATTGTTACAAAAGGTTTTAACGTCCTCAACAAGAAGTTCTTTAATTTCTTGAGCGGTTTTATGGTGATGTTTTTTAATGATAGCTTTTAAGCGGTCTTCCTCATATTCCTCATCTTGATCGTCCATAGCTTCGGTTACCCCATCCGTAAAAAAAACAATCACATCATCCGGTTTTATGGATATGGTCTCTGATTGATAAGGCATCATAGTTTTTAATGCGCCAATGAGTAAGCCACCTTTGCTTAATTCTTCAAAAGAGCCGGTTTCAGCGCGATATAACAATGGTGCATTATGCCCTGCATTTACATAGGAAAACGTGTGAGAACGAGCATTTAAAATCCCCCAGAAAAACGTGATAAAAATATCGGGTGGAGTGTTTTCATAAATAATATTGTTGATTTTTCCCGTTTTTGCAGGTAAATCTAAATCGGAATCATTTAACAAATGCAACATGGCTTGAAGGTTTGCCATAATTAGAGATGCAGGAATACCTTTTCCGGTTACATCTGCAATAGCTAGAACCAACTTATCCTCACCGGCTTGGATAACATCGTAGTAATCCCCACCAACAAACTGAGACGGTTCGTTTAATGCGGCAATTTGATATCCATCGATATTGGGCAACTTATCGAGTAGCAGGCGTTTTTGAATATCTCGAGCGATATTAAGCTCTTTTTCGATTCTCTCTTTTTCAATCTGTTCTTCGAGTAAATAAGTTTTTTGAATCGACATTAACACCAGATTTCCAAGTGAATACAAAAAATTGATGTCTGATTCAGTAAATTTTTCTTGATTTGCTCGCGCCCCCACTCCTAAAACGGCTTGTTTTTTGTCTTGTAAGCGAAGAGGTAACAAGAGTTGAAAATTAAGACCATCTAATTCCTTAACGGGACAATCCTGAAAATACTCCAAATAAATAGGTTCGTTTACCTGATCATACGTAGCCAATAAATTTTCATCTGATATCTGTTTGGGAACGCCATTTTTTACTAAAACAGAGCGCGCCCCATTTCTATCAAATATCAAAAAGAACGATTTGATAAACATTTGGCCGAGTAAGGCAAACTTAAAAATCCGCAATATTTGTGAGCGATCTACAGTTGATGAAAACTCTTTGCTTAAATCAAATAAGGTGTGCAACTCCTGTACTTTTTTGTCCAGGCTCCGGTTGGCTTGTTTTAAATCGGAAAATAGCTGGGAATTAGCAATCGATACCGAAAGGATAATCACTAAACTTGTTACAAAATCAATCTCTCGTTGACTTAGCGGTTCTTTGTTGAGTTTTGGACCTAAAAGGATAAACCCCAAATATTGGTTACTAGTTTTGATATGCACAACCGTTTTCAAGTCATTTTCCCAAAAAACAGAAGGGAAACAATCGTTTTTTTCGGTTTCAACATGAACGGTTTGCGCTTTTTGAGAATCTTCAATATGCCAAACAATGCGGTCGCGATGCCCGAAACTTAGCCGTCCTTTGGTGTGAGTGGCATAAAAGCAGTCCTCATCTTCATCATAAATAAATACAGCAGATTTAGTTATCATGAGTTTACCCATCAAATTCAAGAGCAGGTTACTCATAATAAAATCAGAGTCGTGCGATTCAATAAGCAAACGACTGCTATCGAGAATGGCTTTGAGCTCAAATTTATTTCGCCTGTTTTCCAGGTCATCCATGTGTTGCATGGAGTGTAAGTTACAAATGCTTGATTAAACGAATTTGATTTGTTGAGCCGATGGTAGAATATTCTACTTTGTCCATCAATTTTTTAATAAGATAAACGCCGACTCCACCGCGTTTACCTTGTTTTATTCGTTCTGCAATATTGGGCTCTGTGTATGAGGTTGGATCATAAGGGCGCCCTTGGTCACAAATCGAAATCCAAAAAGCATGTTGGTCAGCGCCCGTTTTTAAACTCACTTTTTGCTCTTTATCGTAATTATAAGCGTGTTTTACAATATTAGTAAACGCTTCGTCCACAGCTAAACGAATTTCGTCAACGTCTTTTTCTGAAAATCCGTGGCGTATAGCACTCTCCGCAACAAAATTACGAACAGTGGCCAGATTTTCAGTGGATGCAGAAACAGTTAATATGTCTTCTGAATACGATTTCAAGAGAAACTCTTAGGCTTTGGTGAATTGTTCAACAGCGTCGTTTACATCGTCCAAGATATCGTAGAGAGTTGGGAATCCGAGTAAATCAAAAACATTATAAACACGAGGGTTCATATTTGTGAGTTTGATGTCGCCTCCTAAGGTTCTCACGTCTTCGATATATGCCATAAATACACCTAAGCCTGCACTGGCAATGTATTCAAGTTGCGCACAATTTACGATGATGCGGTTCCGGTTTTGATCGAGCACTACTTTGAGGGCATCTTCTAACTGAGAAGCTGTGTGAGCATCGAGTTCACCTCTTACTTCCAGAATATCTAAACCGTCTTTCGTGTTGTGTTGGATGCTGAAATTACTCATTTCAATTTTGGATTCTTTAACTGTTACTTCACCTTCGGTGCAAAGTTAACAGATTGAAGGATGTAAGCAAACGTTATTAAAAAAAATCATTTATTAATTAACGATGGTTTTTACTTCGAGTATAAAAGTTTTTGCCATACGCCCACTTAATAGGAAAGATTCATTTGCATAAAAATAAAAATCGCTTTTCTCTTGAAGTAAACACCACTTAAAATAAAAAAGACATCGCACGTTTCAGGTACGATGTCTTAAACTATTCATCAAGAGAGACGCTACTTGAGCGCTCACAAAAATAGGGTAACACAATCCGATTTGCAAGAAATCTGAAAAAAAAATTTCAGGCAAGTTCAATAATCCTCAATGCTTAGTTAAGAAGCGTTCAATAAACTGTTTGCTATCATGTAAAACTTCGGCAAAGGCTTTACTATGCCAAGGATTGGTTAAGATGTGATATCCGCCATTTTTGTAATTCTTTATAAACCGAAAACTACCCGGGCTAATTTGTTCTTCTTTTAATGCTTCTAAAGCGGGAATGTACACACGGTGATCAGATTCGCCTTTGTTTTTGTGATAATAACCGAGATAAAGGGGCATTCTGAGTTGCGAAAAAGGGTGCACTTGTTTAAACAATTCAACGAGTTTTTTTAATTCGACCACTGCTTTTAAGGGATAATCATGATACCAATACTGTTCCTCAAATTCCGTAGTTCCTTTTTTAGCCGCTACTGTTTCAACACGTGATTTTGGAAACATCCAATAGCTTATAGCATGTAATAAACCTGTTGGAAAGTTCCGAATGCGCCAATCTGAAAATTCAACAAGTGGAGAGTACAGCATTAGTGCTGCAATATTGGGATTAAAAGCGGCAACAATACTTGCCAAAGCGGCTCCGGTAGAACAACCCAAAACGATTACTCGCTCTCCAATATGATAACCAACGGTAATAGCTTCAACCGTAGTTCGAATCCAATCCTGAAAGTGAACATTTTCTAAAGGAGCTTCTGCAAGACCATGACCACTTAGCCGGGCTAAAAAAAGATTTGCACCAATATGTTCAGCTAGCTCAGTATGTAGGGGTTTGCCATCGCCTTGGCTAGCTGAAAAACCATGAATGTAAACCAAACTAATCGCAGTTTTAGATTTAGTATCAGGATTATGCCAAATTATACGCGCCTGATTATCGGGTTTTAGTTTTCCTTCAGATGTTTCCTGTTTGGTGATATAATCCTGTAAATCAAGTGGGTGCTCAGGTATATGAGGCGGTACTAATAGCCTTTGTAATTCATTGAGTTTCATCCTGGGTAACGTTTGGCGATAGCTTCAATCATCAAGGGTAACTGTGCAAACAAGGTGTCGCGAGGTTGCGTTTTTATTTTTGCATAGGAACGCCAAATCAACTGCATAGTACCTGAATCTACTAAATCGAGTACAAAAACGGCTTGATTGGGTAACAGCGTGTCAACCTCAATTTGATAATTTTCCGGTTGAAGCGTTCCGGTAAAATAGGGTACAACCGGTGCAAGTAGTGAATCACTTAAAAAGTAATAATACAAATAAGAATCAGGGCGATTTTGCTTGTAGCGTAAATCAACCGATTCAAAATGAAATCGAATTTCTTTTTGAACACGCTCTTTTAGTTGCAAGTCGGAAAAAAGCGGATCTTGATTAGATGTAGGAGATAAAAATCCAAACCCGAAGTTTTGGTAGTTTAGTAAAAATCCACCTTGCCAAGAACTTGTAGTGGGGTATGTAACTAGTTTACGTGATGCACACTGAAACACCAATTGCATCAAACATAAAAAAAAGCCTGTACGTACAATCCAAAACTGAACTTTTGAATACCACATACAAGCTTTCCTTTAACATTGAAAAAAGTTATTGAATAGTTGTTACCCAAGTTTTTCTTTTATAGTCTTCCATAACTAATCCGGCAGCTTTATCAGCCATCTGACGAGTAGCAAAACGTCCTAAACGTACACGGAACCAAACGTCGCCGGTTGATTCATCACCATGTTGAACTACAAATGCATCAGGATAGCCGCGTTTTTTCCACATCGGAATTTGTTTTTCAGCTGTTTCGCGTGCACGACTTGCTTCAACCTGAACGGTATATTTGCCGTTTGCGTCAAATTCGATACGTCGTTTTTCTTTTTCTGCCTCTATTGCAGCTAAGCGTTCTGCCTCTAATTGTGCCTGACGTTCAGCTTCAAGTTGTGCTTGGCGTTGTGCTTCAACACGTGCCAAGGAATCTTGTTTTGCTTTTTCTTTGGCTCTGATTTCTTCCTGAGATGGCCCACAACCCTGAATGGCCATAAAACCAATACTGATACTTAGACCTATTAACAACAACTTTTTCATGATTTGCTCTGCAATTTAAAGGTTAACTCCATTGACCCTAATGTAATAAAGACTTTTCATTATCCGAAATCCAAATTTGCTAACATCATGTTTTAGTTGAGCATTTTAATGGCCTATGATTTTTCTTTTTTTAGTAAGTGTTTGAATTCCTTCATGAATTTAGCAACTTTGGGTGCAATTACATACGAGCAATAACCTTGATTTGGGTTATTGTTATAGTAATTTTGATGATAATCCTCAGCAACATAATAATTAATCAGGGGCGAGATCTCAGTTACAATTGGATCGTCCCATAATTTCGAATTTTCCGTTGCTTGTTTTGATTTTAAAGCAATTTCTTTTTGTTGTTCATCATGATAAAAAATGGCTGATCGATACTGGGTTCCCACATCAGCGCCTTGACGATTTAAGGTTGTGGGGTTATGTGTATGCCAAAACACTTCTAATAATGTTTCAAAGCTAACAACTGATTCATCGTATTCGATTCGTATCACTTCAGCGTGACCTGTTTTTCCGGTGGTAACTTCGTAATAGGTTGGATTTTCTTTACTTCCACCGGAATAACCTGATTCCACTCGGATAACTCCTTCAACGCGTTGGAAAATGGCTTCAACGCACCAAAAACATCCGGCGCCAAATGTTGCTTGTTTCATAGTTGTTTGTGCTGTTACATGATGGGTTAAGCTTAATAACGCAAATAAAATACTTACAATGATTTGCATAAGTGTTTTTAGTTTGTTTGGCTGTTTTGAATAATTTAAACGGTGAATTATTCATTCTAATCTGTCAAACAAAAAAGAAAACCCAATCAGCGAATAAATCATTCAAAAGAAGGGGTACTCAGTTTGCGTCAGCTGCCGGTGTTTTTGTTGATTTTAAATCTTCGGGCATTAATTTTTTATAGAAAACAAACATGGCAATAACCGCACAACTTATGGCTACATCAGCAAAATTAAATATATAAGGGAATACTGCCCAATTGTTAATTTCGAGTGTAAGGTGAATGAAATCAACCACATGGCCATCCATGAATCCACTCTTGTCCTGAATAATTCCCATAAACATGCGATCAATCATATTGCCGATTGCCCCTCCGATAATCAAACCAAAACAGATGGTTTGTCCCCAATTTGCGGTTTTAACAAGTTTCAGTAAGTACCAAACTATTCCAATAATGGCAACTAAAGTAAGGTATCCGATAACCTGAGTTGGCAATAAATCAATACCCATTGCCATTCCCGGATTTTGAATGTAATGAAAAGCTAGCCATCCTTCGATGATGTCAAAGTATTGCCAATTTACATCAGTACGAACGATGTATTTGGTCCATTGATCAATACCTACAACACCTAAAGCGATGCCAAGCAGTGTGTAAAGCTTCGTTTTGATTGTTTGCACCTGATTAGCGGCGTTTCAGTTTGGCTTCGATACTAATTTGTGTGTGTGGAACAGCTTCGAGGCGACCCTTTGAGATTTTTTTTCCTGTTACTTTACACACACCGTAGGTTTTATTGTCGATGCGTTCGAGAGCCGCATCTAAATATTTGATGAATTTTTTTGTGCGATTTAACAGGACATAATTTTTTTCCCGTTCGGATGCATCCGTACCGGCATCAGCCATGTGGAAAGAATAGGCGTTGTCATCACTTGGATTATCCATTGCCTCGCGTAGCGTGCGCTGAAGCATGATTAAATCTTCTTCAGCTTCTGCTCGTTTTTTGAGGATGATATCGCGGAAATACTCCAGTTCTTCGTCGTTGTAAGGAGAGATTCTTTCAACGGGTTTGTTTTTTTCGTTGCTTTCCATAAGTGAGTCCCAAATTATTTAGTTAGAACGTTTAATCGCGATATAGATTTCCTCGCCATCAATTTCCCAGGTTTTGGAATAGTCGCAAATATCAGTTTCATCTGCATTAAGTTCAAGACTTAATGTTTCGTCTGAAATATACTTTTTTTGCGCGTTAACGGCTTTAGTAATTCGCTCGCTTGCAGTGAAATAGGTATAAATCCGATCGGTAACTTCAAATCCGGCATCTTTACGCATGTTTTGGATTCTATTAACAAACTCACGTGCAATTCCTTCAAAAACAAGAGCTTCTGTGAGTTCTGTATCTAGAGCTACCGTTAATCCATCTTCCGATTCTACCGACCAGCCATGTAAACCGGTACGAGTGATATCTAATTCGGAAGCCGCAATAATGAGTTGTTCACCATCATCTTCATGATTCCATACACTGGTGTTTTCATAAGACTTAATATTTTGGGTAGATAGACATCTTGTAGCAGAGCATACCGTTTTCATTTTCTGTCCTAGTTTTTTCCCTAGAATTGCAAAGTTTGGTTTTGCGGTTTTTTCTACAATGCCTGAATCATCGCTTACATACTCGATGGTTTTAACGTTTACCTCATCCAGAATGATATCTTTAACGGATTCCATAATTGCGATTTCTTCAGTATCGCTGATAGGTAAAATGATGCGGCCCAAAGGTTGGCGAACATTAACATTGATCTGATTGCGAATACGTAGAACAATGGTAGAAACCAAGCGGGCGCGTTCCATTCGGTATTCCAATGCTTTATCTATCGCCGTTTCCTCAACTGTTGGGTAAAAGGATATGTGAACGGATTCTTGGTCTTGAGGAACTACTTCATGTAAGTTTTGATACAGCCATTCCGCCAGAAATGGGGCAATCGGTGCAATAAGCTTAGAAAGATTGAGCAAGCACTCGAATAGTGTTTGATACGCCGATGTTTTATCCAGTGATTTTCCGTCTTTCCAAAATCGGCGACGATTACGGCGTACATACCAGTTTGATAATTCCTCAACAAACTTTTCGATTTCACGAGCCGCTTTTGTGGGTTCATATTCTTCGAAGAATACATCCACTTTTTTAACCGTTGTGTATAAGCGTGAGATAATCCAGCGGTCAATTTCAGGGCGATTGCTTACCGCTAGATAATTACCCGAGAAAGTAAATCCATCAATATTGGCGTACATCGCAAAAAAGGAGTACGTGTTTGTGATGGTATTAAAAAACTTGCGTTGCGTTTCTTGAAGACCTTTTTCACTGAACTTCAGGTTTTCCCAAGGAGCGGAATTCGACATCATGTACCAACGGGTTGCATCGGATCCGAAGCGAGAAAGAATATCAAAAGGATCAACGGTATTGCCTTTAGACTTACTCATTTTTTCGCCTTTTTCATCTAAAACCAGCCCATTAGATACCACATTCAAGTATGCGGGCTTGTTGAACAACATGGTTCCTAAAGCATGCAAGGTGTAAAACCAGCCACGGGTTTGGTCAACGCCTTCAGCGATAAAATCGGCCGGGAACTGTGTTTTGAAAACGTCTTTATTTTGTTGTGGATAAAAGTGCTGTGCAAAAGGCATGGCACCGGAATCGAACCAAACATCTAACAAGTCGGGAATTCGGCGATAGGTTCCTCCGTCAGCAGCCTTCCAGGTGATTTCATCAATATAGGGTCGGTGTAAATCGAGTTTACTTGTGTCTTTTATACCTGCTTTTTCTGCCAATTCTTTTATGGAGCCAATGAGAACGATATCATCAGGATTATTGTCGTTAACCCAAATTGGAATAGGTGTGCCCCAATAACGTTGACGCGAAATAGCCCAATCCACATTGTTCTCAAGCCATGTTCCAAATCGTCCGGTTCCGGTACTTTCTGGTTTCCAGTTAATTTTTTTGTTGAGTTCAATCATTCGATCGCGTACCGCTGTGGTTTTAATGAACCAACTTTCAACCGGATACGACATTAATGGAGTGCCTTTACGCCAATCATGCGGGTAATTGTGTAAATAGGTGAGCTGTTTATGAAGTAAACCGCGCTCTTTTAAATTTCGAATGATATGCTTATCAGCATCTTTAAACCAATAACCGGCAAATTCACCAACTTGATTAGAAAATTTACCTTCTCTATCAATTGGGTTGAACAATTTAATATTTGCCTCTAAGCAGACATTGTAGTCATCAGCACCAAATGCAGGCGCGGTATGAACAATTCCGGTACCGTCTTCGAGAGTAACGAAATCCCCCGCGATAACTTTCCAGCCGGCATCAGCTCCTAATTCATTTTTTGCATAAGAAAACAATGGCTCATATCGTTTTCCGAGCAATTTTGCGCCTTTTACTTCAGTTATAATTTCATACTCTTCTTGAATAACAGCATCAACAAGAGCCTTTGCCAGAATTAAAATATCTCCGGTTGATTTTACATGTGCATACACGTAATCCAAATTAGGATTAACGGTTAGAGCCATGTTAGAGATGAGTGTCCAAGGAGTGGTTGTCCAGGCAACAAAATAGGTATGATCGCCTTCTTGAGATTTGAATTTGATGTAAACAGATGGATCTTGAACTTCTTTATATCCTAAACTTACTTCATGTGAACTCAAAACCGTTCCACTACCCGGCGAATACCACTGAATTTTGTAGCCTTTGTAGAGCAGACCTTTTTTGTGTAATTCGCTTAAAGCCCACCAACATGATTCAATGTATTCATTTTCGAAGGTGATATAGGGTTTGGATAAATCAACCCAATAGCCCATTCGTTCGGTTAAGTTATCCCATAACCCCTTGTACTTCAATACGCTTTCGCGGCACAAAGCGTTGTACTTGGCAACGCCGTAGGCTTCTACCTGAGAGCGACCTTCAAGACCTAGTTGTTTTTCAACTTCGATTTCTACCGGCAAACCGTGAGTATCCCAGCCTGCTTTTCGCTCAACTTTATACCCTTTGAGCGTTTTAAAACGGCAAAACAAGTCTTTTACGGTACGTGCCATAACATGGTGAATACCGGGTTTTCCGTTAGCTGTTGGAGGACCTTCGTAAAAAGTAAAAGGAATTCCGTCTTCCCTCGTTGTAATACTTTTGTTGAAAATGCTATTTTCTTTCCAGAATTGAAGAATTTCTAACTCCAATTTTGGATGGTTGATTTGCTTTACTTCTTGAAATTTCTTCGACATAATAACGTTGTTGGGTTTCCCAAACCAAAATAGGCACGGAATATACAAATTTGTGATGCATTACCCTATGAAAGTAAATCCTGCAATCAGACTGGAAATCGCGAGCTCAAAGTGGTTGATTTTTACATTTTTATGGGTTTTTATGACCTGTTCAACCGGTTCAGATCGTGAAAAACGTCTCCAAACCATAGAGACTCTAGAATGGGTTTTATTGGATGATAACGACACCAACCGTTCAGCCCAAGAAAAGCGAACAGATGCTTTGAAGTTAATGGAAGAGTACGACGCCTTTATCCGCGCATATCCAAGTGATTCACTTTCGGCGGTGTATTTGTATAATCAAGCTATGATGCAAGCCGATCAGTTTAAGCGGTATGAAGAAAGTGCTAAGTTGTTAGAGCGTTTTCAACGGGAGTATCCCAATCATAGTTTATCAGCTAAAGCACTTTTTTTACAAGCGTTTACGTATGCAGAATATGTGAAGGATTTTAAGCGTGCAGAAGCCATATATCGCTCGTTTTTGCAACGTTATCCCGACCACGAAATGGTACCGTCTATTGAATTTGAGCTCAACAATTTGGGAAAATCACCTGAAGAATTACTAAATCTGAACTTAAAGAATGATTAAATCCTTATCTCCATCTGTAATTCGGCCTATTACAAAAGAGCAGCCTTATAAA
>CAZIQX010000094.1:0-780 GCA_964541325.1 uncultured Chitinophagales bacterium
ATGCCACATGCAGTGACTGTGAGTCGTTTATGTGAGGGTGTATTTTAATGAGAAATGAGACACCGAAGGTGCCACGAAGTGATATGATGACCGTGCCTGAAATGGGTTGTCACATTTTGCAAATGATTTTTTCGACCATTTATTCTGCAGGCTAATTCATGAGAGTGTTCAAAAAAGTGTGACATATTTATCCCTTGGACAATATTATCTGAAGTTTTATGAGTACCAGCTTCGTCAGTGGGTTGTGTTTACTCAGCTCAATGTACACGTTCACTGGTAACGCTTTAAAATGCATCATAACTCCGTGAATACAAGCTGTTGAATGTGATTTTCTCCATCAGATAACCTTTAAAAGTTACTGAAAGCCATCAAACGAAGGCCTTAAAAAGGAATAGATTGTCCGTTTAGAGCTATGTTTGAGATCGTATCTTTTTTAACTTGATGCACACCTAAACTTAACTGTAAGTGTATGAAAGTCGGAATTATATCGGACACACACGACCACAAGAATCACACAAAAGCTCTTTTAGAACAGTTTCATGTACGTGGAGTCTCAAAACTTATTCATTGTGGCGATTTTTGCAGCCCGTTTATGATGCCATTATTCAAAGGCTTTGAAGTAGATGCTGTTTTTGGTAACAATGATGGCGATTTGTTTTTATTGCAGAAAAAAGCGGATGAATCCGGTGTTCGTTTGCATGGCGGTTTTTGGGAGACAGAAATTTCAGGGAAAAAAATTGCCGTTTACCATGGTACCTATCAGCAGATAACGGATGCATT
>CAZIQX010000094.1:790-1102 GCA_964541325.1 uncultured Chitinophagales bacterium
AATACGTTGCGGATTGTATGATGTTGTGATTAGTGGACATACCCATACCGTTATGCATCAATTTGTTGGTAAAACACTTCATTTGAATCCGGGGAGTGCGCATGGCTTTGAACAGAAGTCAACAGCTATGATTTATGACGTTGAAACCGGTGATGTCGATATTGTGTAAGATTCTAATTAAGAAGGTTTAAAGGTTTAAAGGTTTAAAGGTTTAAAGTAGTCAGTAGTCAGGGATCAGTAGTCAGTAGTCAGTAGTCAGTAGTCAGTGGATTTTTGAAAGTTGATCTATGATGTATGATTGAGTTTTTTCAG
>CAZIQX010000094.1:1112-8462 GCA_964541325.1 uncultured Chitinophagales bacterium
ATCAGCAATCAGCAATCAGCAATCAGCAATCAGCAATCAGCAATCAGCAATCAGAAATCAACAATCGGTTTCGATTCCTTCAATTTCTATTGTTCCATCTTCTAACTTTAGTGTGTAATTACAGCCAACGTGAAATATTCGTGAAATAAAAATGTATTACAATATATACATTCGTGTATTCGTGGCAAGTCATCCATCCATACATTAACAGACGAACATTCAACCATGATTTTTTTATCACCACCTGATTTATTACCTCAAACCTCAGACTATGTTCAAGGAGTTTTACGACAAGGTTGGATCGCACCCAATGGGCCGGAAAACAAGAAGTTGGAGGCAAAAATTGCGAACTATCATGGTTTAATGGACAAGCATGTGGCAACCTGTTCATCAGGTACATCAGCCTTGCATTTAATTTACAGAGCTTTAGGATTAGGTGAAGGGGATACGGTTTTTGTGCCAACCTTAAACTTTGTTGCTTGTGTTAATCCCTTATTAACCGAACGAGTTGAGCCATGGTTTGTTGATTCAGAAGATGAAACCGGTGGAATGTCGCCTGAATTGCTCGAACTAGCCATACAACAAGCCCTATCAAAAAGAAAAACCATAAAAGCAGTAGTAGTGGTGCATTTGATGGGATATCCGGCTAATCTGCCTGAAATCAAAGCCATCTGTTTGAAATACAATTTACATGTAATCGAAGACGCTGCTGAAAGTTTAGGTGCTATGATAGATGGGAATCCAAGTTCAGACTTTGCGGATATCACGGCTTTATCATTTAACGGAAATAAGATCATTACATGTTCCGGAGGGGGAGCTGTTTTAAGTAAAAACGAAGGTTGGATTCAACGGGTGCGTTTTTTACGAGATCAAGCTAAAATTGCAGGACCTTCATACTGGCACACAGAACGAGGTTATAATTACGGTTTGAGCAATATTTCGGCTGCTATTGGCGTGTCGGAGTGGGAGAGTTTAGGTGATAAGTTGGAGAAGAAAAAACAGATACACAAGTGGTATCATTCAGAGCTATCGGGTTTAGCAGGAATAGATTTTTATCCCGAGAAGAGTGGATTTCAATCCAATTATTGGCTGTCTTGCCTATTTACTAGTCATGAAATGCGAGATTTGATTGTTGAAACACTTCAAGCCAATGATATTGAATCGCGTACGATGTGGACTCCTTTACATAAAATGCCACATTTAACACCATATGAACGAACCCTAAATGGAACCGCTGAACGATGGTCTGATTCCGGCTTGTGTCTGCCATCAGGAACAGGCCTTAATTGGTCTGATGTTAAAGAGATTTGCAATCGTATTCAGTCGGTTTTTTCTCGTTTAAAGTAGTAGAAAATCGTTTTCATAAGTTTTTGTGAAATTAAATTCTCAAATTGAATTGAATTATTGAGAAATATAAGTGTTTGAAAATATTGAAATAAATGCATTTATAACATGGGTTGTTACAGAAAGGATGATTTGCAAAGGAATTTTATTTTCTCAAAGTAGTTGAATTTGAGAAAAATATTTCTTTTGTTTACCTCAGCTTAACCAACACTTAATAACGAGGTAATTTCTATGAATTCATGGGTACAAAAAACTCTTCTTTTTGGATGTGTTCTTGGTGCATTTGCACTCGATGCACACGCTCAGTTCTTTCCACATAATGATACAACTGTTGCATTCGTTGCTACTACAAATGGCTTTGGACGCATTCAAACCTATGATGGAACAAGTGATAAATTTGTGAATGGTAATGATAAAATGATAGATCGTTTATATCAGTTAGTGGGTTACAATGCCTATCAGGTTTCGGATTCTGCTTATGTTTGGAATACCAATGATGATCCGGATGTAAATTTGGTTGACACCGTTTATTATGCAGGGGCTGACAGTGCTGAATATTTTCGTGAGTTGGTAATGGACAACTCATACAGAACATCTAAACCTTTTGATATCAATGTTACAACGTTGGTACGCATGTGGAAAGATGAGAATTATGCTTTAGCTAGATTTGGCGTAAAAAATGTTGACCAAAACGCGAAAAACTTCAAGTTGTCGGTCATGTTGAGAACAAAACTTCAAAATCAATTTGGAGGTGAAACGTATGAATATGACTCTTCAACAGGCAGGATCTATTCCTTTAATAGTTCAGGAGCAGTTGGTCTTCAGGCTGTAACCGGTGAGCTGAAAGGTGTTCAGTTTTTAGATTTTAAAGATTATGATGCCACTAGAGCAGATCGTGATAATGCCAGAGAATGGGCTAGATGGGAAGCGATGGAGAAAGAATCATTCCCAACTGAAAATCTTGTTTCATCGGATTCCGGTGCATACACGTACGTGAATTTTGGTAACACTCCTAGTTTGGCAACCAATGAATCCTATTCTGTTTGGGTAGCCTTTACACAAGGTGCAGATCTTGATGAAGTTGACGAACGTTTAGATGCTGCTATTGCCAAATATGCTGTTATAACCTCAAATGATGAATTTTCCAGCAGAACCCTCCCATCGAAAATAGAATTGGGTCAAAATTTTCCCAATCCATTTAACCCAACTACAAGCATCTCCTTTAGCTTGCCAAGTGCTCAACAGGTTCAAGTTGAAGTGTTTAATACGTTAGGGCAAAAAGTGGCAACGCTTGTAAATGGAATGCGTTCTGCAGGTTCTCACACGATTTCTTTCGATGCATCTCACTTAACAAGTGGTATGTATTTATATCGCATCCAAGCCAATGGAGTAAACTTGGTTCGCAAAATGACCTTGATCAAGTAAGCGCAAGCACAACAATATGGGTAACAGTTAGGAAATACGGCTGTTACCCTTCTTTTTAAACATGTTTAAATAAGTTGATTAGGTTCGAGTGCCATGTATGTATCCCATAAACAACGATTCACACGTCTATGAAAAACGTATTTATTACAGCGATTTTCGTTGTTTTCCTTCATTTTCTTGGTAATGATGTAGCCATTGCCAACGGAAAAATTCGAGGACAAATCACTGACAAAGAGACCAATGAGCCGTTATATGGTGCAAATGTTCAGTTAAAAGGTACGCTGTTAGGCGCCGCAACCAACGCAGATGGCACGTTTATTATCATTAATGTACCACCGGGAGTGTACACGTTAACCGTAAGTTATCTGGGATATAATACCCAAGAAGTACAGAATATAACCGTTGAAACTGATCTTACAGCCACAATTGATGTAGCTTTAACACCTGAAACACAAGAGTTTGGAGAAACAATAGTTGTAATCGCACAAAAACCGTTGCTTCAAAAAGATGAAACAGGAACGCGTCAATCGGTTAGTGGTGCAGATATTAAAGCCTTGCCGGTTCAAAATTTTTCGCAGGTTGTTGGTTATCAGGCCGGAGTTGTGTCATCGGGTAGAAGAAGTTTTAATGTGCGCGGTGGTCGTTCCAATGAAGTAGCGTTTATGGTTGATGGAATTTTAGTGCGCGACCCCGTGAATGGAGCCTTAGCCACAAACATCAACAATGATGCAGTTGAAGAACTCACCTTTTTGTCAGGTACATTCAATGCAGAATATGGAAATGCAATGTCGGGGGTAGTTAATATTACTACAAGAGAGGGAAGTAATACGTTTCGAGGGTTGATTGAAACTCGCAGAGCCCTGTTAAATACTCCAAACGACTGCTTGTTTCGAGCTCAAGATCTAGAAGCTGTAAATTTTCGAATAGATGGGCCAATTCTTAAAGACAAGCTTTTTTTTGCGATTACCGGAGAACTATACAATGAAGGGCGACATACACCTTGGGGGTACGACCGTGGAGATAATTATTTTGCAAAATTAACATGGAATGCCTTTAAGCACACCAAAATCAGCGCAT
This sequence comes from uncultured Chitinophagales bacterium, assembly GCA_964541325.1. Classification (GTDB taxonomy): domain Bacteria; phylum Bacteroidota; class Rhodothermia; order Balneolales; family M1805; genus M1805. Next base: position 4,959 of record CAZIQX010000094.1, read on the forward strand.
CTCTAAGAAATTCAAACGAGCGATATAAAAATTATTCTCATGCATTCAAGTATATACCCGATAGTGTTAATATCAACAGAGCCAAAAGCTTACAAGGATTGGTGTCGATAACCAATACCTTGGCATCGAATGTTGTTTTAACAACTCGATTGAGTTATTTCGATCAAAGTTATTTTAACGGCTTGGATAAACCCGATTCAACTTATGTACAAGGTGTTACCTATGTAAGCGACGAATTTTTCGGAGAGTTTTTTGCATCAGCAGATCCAACCTCAAAGTCACGAACTCGCACGGAGACTTACAGTTTACGTTCCGATTTATTATGGCAATTTAATACCTACAATGAATTAAAAGCCGGTCTTGTATACAATCAACATGTGGTAAACTGGCGAGAGATTGACAATATCGCCGGTGCAGTGCCATATCTGACCGATATCCAGAACAGAAAACCCTACGAAGGGGCCTTTTATATTCAGGATAAAATTGAAAAAAATGCGTTTGTGCTGAATTTGGGTTTACGGCTCGATTTTGCAAATCAACAAAGTCGTTTTCGTCAAAATCCCTTAGATGCTTCTACTGAAATAGCATCCAAAACCATTTGGCAGCTTTCTCCAAGAATTGGAATTGCCCATCCTATATCCGACCGTTCCATTTTGCGATTCAGTTACGGTCGCTTCTTCCAAAATCCTGATTTCAGATTTGTCTATGAAAACAATTTTTATGAATTCGGTACTCGAGAACCCCTGTTTGGCTCACCCGATTTAGATGCCCAAAGAACCACCGCTTACGAAGTAGGATTAGTACATCAATTAAATGATAAAACTGCGGTAAAATTAACGGCATATTACAAAGATATTCGCGGTTTGATAGGTACAGAATACATCGCGCAAGGGCAAGAAGTAAACGGACAAATTGCATTTACCTCGTATTCACGATTTGTGAATGAAGATTACGCCAATGTAAAAGGGTTTGAAATGAACATCGACTCCCGTTTCAGCAAAAATTACGATGTCGTTTTAACCTATTCCTATTCGGTAGCTAAAGGGAGTTCTAGTTCAGAAACGGAGGGATATCCACGACGGTTACCCTCTACGCGTCTGTACCCTTTAAATTTTGATAAAACACATTTGGTAAATACCCAATTTACTGCACGTTATAATCGTAAAGAAGGGTTTAGATTGTGGAAAGTAATGCCTTTACAGCGAACACGTTTAAGTGTGATTTTGAATGGTAGTTCGGGTTATCCCTACACACCAAGTGGGCGTGATATAGGTTTTGTAGAGCGCAACAGTGCTCGTTATCCGATTACCTGGCAAATTGACCTATCCTACATTAAAACCATAGAACTTGTTAAGGGTCATGATGTAGATTTCTTTGTGAATATCACCAATCTCACCGATAACAGAAATGCCCAATTTGTGTACAGCGATACCGGTAAACCTGATGAATTCACGCTCTCGCCGCAATCTCAAGAATGGATCGTAAATCCGGCGAATTTCTTCCCTCCACGTAACATCATTTTTGGAATCCGATATCTGTTTTAAACTATGATAAACACGAGCAAAATCATCACTTTAATACTTTTAATTGGCTTTCCGGGAATCGTTACTGCACAATTGCAGAAACGCGATGATGAAATAGGAAAATCAGCCCAATCGATACTTCAAAAAGCAGCAAATCAACAGCAAGCACCAAGTGTTCAAAGTATTCAATCACGTGGCTTTATAACACATAACCGCAGCAATTTGGGGATGTTTATCGAGAATCGTGGAAAATTATATGCACGTTCGGCAGCTTTAGGGGTTTCAGGCGAGTTTCCGATCAACTCTCTACAGGAATATATCTATCAAATGAATCCCTTTGTGCTATTGCCGGGTAGTGTAATTCAAGCACGAAATTCCGCAAATGAAGAATGGGAAGCAGAATTTGGTTACAATCCCATAGAATCTGCAAAAATTGCCATTTCAACTGATCCAACGAGTTGGCCCGCAAACGGTTGGCCGGTTCAAGATGAAGATGGGAATCCCATTTTTGTATCTGATCAAGATTCGTATGCAGCCTTCAATGATAGTTTAAGTAGGGAAGGTGTTTTGGGTATCTCTGTCTATCAAACCGGTTATTCTTTTAGTTTTCCTTTAGTGCGCGATGCTGTTGTTTTTACGTATGATGTGGTCAATCGTTCTTCCAATACCTATACCGGTATGTATTTTGGATTGTATCATGATATTGATGTTGGAAATGCAGCCGGTGTGGGTGATCCAGAGTACGACGACGACCGAATCGGTTATGACGACGACCTCGATTTATTGTATTTCTATGATGATGGCAGAACGATTGATTGGGTGGGAGGAACTACAGGTCATTTTGGGGTAACCTATATTTCCACACCGGAAATTAATGGCGAAAAAGCCGGATTAACCGACTGGCATTATAATCTGTTTGCCGATACTCCTTATTGGGATGATAACGATGAGATATTGTATGGAATCATGACCTCTGATTATTCTCGTGTTCCTGCGGATGTTCAAAGTCGATTTTTTCATCCCGTTGAACCCGGAAGACGTAAAGATGCGCCCAATCCACCTGCCGGTGACTGGGCTGCTCATTCAGCATCAGGTCCTTACACTCTGCAACCGGGAGATACGCTTCAGTTTGTGATAGCAGTAGTTGCCGGTAGAAATTATGAGGAAATACGGGCTACCACTCTTGGTTTACACGAGGCTTATACCAATAATTGGGCACTACCAAGTGCTCCACCTAAACCTCGTTTACATGCCTATGCTGAAAAAGACCGTGTGGTTCTACGATGGAATGCCGAAGCTGAAAATACACCCGACCCATTTTCAAAATTATATGATTTTCAAGGATACAAAATCTATCGTTCTATAAATAATGGTCAAACCTGGGATCAGTTTGATAGAAATGTATTTCCTGAATACGGACCAGAACCAGTGCCTTTAGCAGTTTTTGATAAAGACGACCAAGGAATTCAATACTCTTTTGTGGATTCAACTGTACAGGAAGGATTTACGTACTGGTACAGTATTACCGCTTGTGACCAAGGTATACCCGTAGTTGGCGTTTTGGAGTCGGCAATTGGTAATACTAGTGATGAGCGAAATATTGCCGTTGTAACGCCTTTACCCAATTCCAGTAACTGGAGAGCAAGTATTGCGCAGATTGGTACTCATCTAAGTGGTGCATCTACAGATACGTTATTTTTGCGAATATTGGATCCTTTGGATACTCAGGAAGATACTTACCAAGTATCATTTGAGCGCATTGCGAGAACTGCTTCCGGCAATTTGGCTACCCAAGTACAGGTTACGCCCATTGATGCCCAACTTGCTGATCCTACGAATTTTACGGTTTCATGGTCTTCACCCACTGTATTTAGCATTAGAAATGAAAATGCAGGAAGAAATCGACTCAGAAACGTAGCCTATGTTCCAGGTCAAGTGTATTCCATTGCACAGGATAATGTGGAATTTCTGTTCACGGACA
>CAZIQX010000094.1:8472-11892 GCA_964541325.1 uncultured Chitinophagales bacterium
ATTACGATTAGTATGGGTTTTAAAGTAACTCGCGAATCAGATGGTGAAGAGGTTATCCCGGCTCGGTCTTTTGTCAGAAATGTAGAATTTGCCACGAGTGATGGAATCGGATTAACCTTTGCTTATCAGCCGATATTTATACAGTCGGATAATAATGCTGTTCAAGCAGTTGTGGCAAGTGCATCTTACTCCGCACTTTTAGACAGAACCTACTCCTTTACTATTCAATCCGTTATAGATTCCGACCCCATTCAATTGGTACTATCAAAAGTAGAGGCAACCAATCCTGCGGTTATTGATACAGTTGAAAATGGTGGTGTAATCGATTTTGGAAGATTTCAAATTCGTTTACAGGTTGATCTAAGTGCGGGCGCGAGTTCCGTGATTGGCGCTCAAGTTAGTATTCAAAGCATTCCCACCAAAGAACCGAATGAGGCTGATGTTTTTACATTCACAAAAACAGCCGGAGTTGCAGAAACTACGTCGGATGCATCGTTACTGCAGCAAATTAATGTAGTTCCAAACCCCTATGTGGTATCCAATGCCTGGGAGCCGGATATCAGCTTACAAAGGCGAGAACCGGAGCGATTAATTCGATTTCGAAATTTGCCGGACCAATGCACTATTCACATTTTCACTATGGCAGGTGAACGTGTAAAAACCTTGCGGAAAAACGATTCGAGTGGTGTGTTAGGTTGGGATTTACGAACAGAAGCCGGACGTGAAATTGCACCCGGCGTGTATGTGTACAAAGTGGAAACACCATTTGGCGATCATGTAAGTCGATTTGCGGTAATTAAGTAGGAAAGGTGTGCACAAATGAAAATTCAACCTATCATTATTTCCTGTTTGTTAATGCTGCTGGCGTTTGAAAATGGGTTAGCGCAATCGTCAACTGTAGGTACAACTGGTGCCCAATTTTTAAAGATTCAATCTGGAGCTCGAGGAGCTGCAATGAAAGGAGCTTATGTGGGCGTAACCGATGATGTAAATTCATTGTTTTGGAATCCGGCTGGTGTGGTCAATATTGGTCAACAATCCATAACCTTTTCCAACATTCAGTGGTGGGCTGATGTGGACGTAAATCAATTGGCCTATGCTCAACATGTAGCCGGAATGGGTACATTCGGATTGTCGGTGATGAGTCTTTCCGTACCTGAACAGGAAATTACCACAGTGGATAGTCCCGACGGATCAGGACGCTTTTTTGATGCAAACGACCTGATGATTGGTCTTTCTTTCAGCCGTTATCTCATTCAAGACTTTAGTTTTGGAATTACAGCTAAGTACGTACATCAACGAATCTGGAATACCTCATCGAGCACGCTGGCTTTCGATTTAGGAACTCAATACCATTTCGGATTTAGTGATTTAGTGTTAGGCATGGCCGTTCGAAATTTTGGCGCCGACATGAAATTAGCAGGTGAAGACTTAGCTCAATTTCCTGAGCGTGATGCGACAGATTTTCCATCTCGTCGCCCACGAACCTACTTAGAAACATTGGATTATCCAATTCCCTTGAATTTTCAGGTTGGAATTTCTGCAAAGCCATTCAAAAATGAGCACACTTACTGGCTGATTGCCGCCGATATTATCAATCCAAGTGATAATAATGAGCAATTGGCTTTAGGTTCAGAAATTGGGCTATTAACAAAAATAAGTGATGTATTTCTGCGCGGCGGTTATGTATTCAACAATCCTGATGAAACGTGGGCAGCAGGCGTTGGAACCCGAATTCGACTGACAGGTCTTCAAGTTTTAGTTGATTTCTCCTACACCGAGCATAAGTATCTCAATGGCATTCAACGTCTTACATTTACTATCGATTTATAGGTTGGCATATTCATGAATATAGATTTGGCTTTAGATAAAAGGGTTTCAGAAATGCTTGACGTGTTTACTGAACTGGCTCGCATTCCTGCTTTAAGTAAGGCAGAGCGACCCATAACAGATTGGTTACGGGCGAAGTTTGCCCAATCAGGGTTCACCTTTTTGGAAGATGACGCAGGCGAAAAAATTGGTGGAAACTCCGGTAATGTTTTGATTTTCCCTCCGCAATATAAACCCGAAGAAACGGCCTTGGTGCTTACGGCACATATGGATACAGCACGTTCTACCCAAGGATTACAGATCATTCAACATGAGGATCGAATAACATCAGATGGTACAACTCAATTAGGCGTTGATAATCGTGCTGGTCTGAGTATTCTAACCTACCTCATGTTACATCAACAGGAATTGGGCATCAACCAGATCAATTACTTTTGCGTGTTCACCGTTGCAGAGGAAATTGGACTATGTGGTGCATATGAACTCGATGTATCGCCCTACAACGTATCTGGAATGTATGTTTTTGATAGTGCGATGCGTCCGGGTAATTATATTGCTGAATGTGCCGGAATGTACGTATTCGAGGTTGAAATAGTTGGCAAAGCAGCTCATAGTGCAGTTTCACCGGAAAAAGGGATTTCAGCAATTGAAGTTGCTGCGCAAGCTATTTCACGTCTAAAATTTGGTCGCATTGATGCATTTACAACAACGAATATTGGGTTGATTAAAGGAGGGGATGCCACCAATGTGATTGCTCCTAGTTGTAAGCTAGAGGGTGAGGTTAGAGCTTTAGATATCGAACAAATAAAAACCCTTCTAGAACTGTACAAAAAAGCATTTGAGGACATCGCCAATGAATTTGGTGCCCAAATAAAATTCGAATCTCGTAAAGATTTTAATCCCTATTTAATTGAAACGGAACATCCACTCAGAAAACACTTGGAATTAGCCATGAAGGCTGTTCATTTAGTACCCAACCCAATTCGTTATACGGGAGGAAGTGATGCCAATGTGTATAACGAGAAGGGTATTCCTGCGATTAATTTGGGAATTGGTGCACAAAATCCTCATGGTAATGATGAATTTATGTTGTATGATGATTTTAAATCGGTGTTGGAACTTGCCGTATCATTATTACAACAGCAATAAATTGGATTGTTCATGAAAACACGCACGATTGCCTTTATAACTCTTTGCGTTGCCCTAGTATTTTCAGTTGATGGCTGGGCTCAAAAAGGAAATTTACTATTAATTGGTGGTGGTAAACGTCCGGCTTCTGTCATGCAAAAAATTACCTCGCTTCAAAAGGAGGGCGAGTTTTTAATTGTACCGATGGCTTCGAGTATAGCTGATACGATTGGATGGGAACATGCGGATACCTTGAAAAAATATGGTGCAAAACAGGTCCGAATTATGATGATGCAACCCTCAGACAGTGTTCGTACCGAAATAGTTGAGGCCTTCAGAAATGCAGGGGGCATTTGGTTTAGTGGGGGCGACCAAAACCGATTAATGGCCTATATTGGGAATAGAGCCAGTCGAAATGCGATTAAAGAAGCCTATGAAAAAGGGGCAGTGATTGCAGGAACC
>CAZIQX010000094.1:11902-12308 GCA_964541325.1 uncultured Chitinophagales bacterium
TGTTCAAAGCCTGAAAATGATTACCGGTGACGAACGTTTTCCGATTTCAGAACGGGTGTATTTTGGACAGATTCGATCAAAAAATACCATTTTAAGCCAAGGATTAGGTTTCTTGGATGGTATTATCGTAGATCAGCATTTTATTCGCCGTTCCAGAACGAATCGTTTAATTTCTGCTTTATTGGATGAGCCTGAAACGTTGGCTATAGGAATTGATGAAGCCACGGCCTTATGGGTGAAGCCAGATAATCATTTTGAAGTTTTAGGTGAGGGGCAATTGTTGATTTTTGAAGAAACAACCGAAACCAAACTGATGCCGAACGATAGTTTACAAGGTGCTTACGGAGTTGTGATGCATCTTTTTCCAACAGGAATTCGATTCTATCGTGATCATGAAACGGGAAAA
>CAZIQX010000095.1:0-2138 GCA_964541325.1 uncultured Chitinophagales bacterium
AACCTCTACAACTTTATAACTTTTGCTAACACCTAACCCCTTACTACTGAATACTGAATACTGAATACTCTAAACCTTTACAACTCAAAACCTTCATAACTTCTCAAAAATGTCTTCTTTCCCCCTTTCTCGTCCTCGTCGCTTACGCGTAAATGCATCAACACGAGCTCTTGTTCAGGAAACACAACTTTCTGTAAACGATCTTATCGCACCCGTTTTTGTGATTGAAGGTGAAAACAAAACGGATGAAATCAGCTCGATGCCCGGATATTTTCGCTATTCACTCGATCAGTTGGAAGTAGAAATTCTTGATTTATGGAAGCATGGCATTAAATCCGTGTTAGTTTTTGTAAAGGCTCTTGATGAAACCAAAGATAATGCCGGAACCGAAGCCCTAAATCCAAACGGACTCATGCAACGTGCTATCAAACGCATTAAATCGGTTTGTCCTGAAATGATTGTAATGACTGACGTTGCTCTCGACCCCTACTCGAGTTATGGTCATGATGGTATCGTTGAAAACGGAGAAATTGTAAACGAAAAAACCGTTGCAGTTTTGGCAAAAATGGCTGTTTCTCATGCCGAGGCCGGCGCTGATATGGTAGCACCAAGCGATATGATGGACGGTCGCATTCTTCGTATTCGTCAGACGTTAGACGAAACCGGATTCATCAACACGGGAATTATGGCTTACAGTGCTAAATATGCCTCTTGTTTTTACGGACCTTTCCGCGATGCCTTAGATTCCGCACCGGGATTTGGCGACAAAAAAACCTATCAAATGAATCCGGCAAATCGAATTGAAGCCGTAAAAGAAGCGCTCATGGACGAACAAGAAGGCGCCGATATCGTGATGGTTAAACCGGGCATGCCTTACCTCGACATCGTTCGTGAAGTTAAAAACGCCGTAGAAATTCCGGTTTCGGTCTATCATGTAAGCGGTGAATATGCCATGATTAAAGCTGCTGCTGCAAAGGGTTGGCTAAACGAAGAACAAGCGATTTTGGAAGTGATGTATGGATTTAAACGCGCAGGTGCCGACCTCATCGCTACCTATTTTGCTAAGCGGGTTGCGCAATTGATAGGATAAATATACCTTGCGATATCAAAATGATATCGCAAGGTACATGCCCGACATTCTCATTCGAAATATTCCAGAAAAAACCTTGTCCAAACTCAAGGAAAAAGCATCACTAAACAAACGCTCTCTTCAACAGGAATTGCTTTTGTTGTTAGAGAATAGTGTGCATGAAGTGTATGATTCATCAGAGCAAGTACGCAAAATCTTGGAATTGCGGGAAGAAATGACTCAATACATACTCTCAGATTCCATCGTCGATAGAATTCGAGAAGAACGAGGTGAGCTCTAAATGAATCTTGTGCTAGATACCTCTGTTGTGATTTCTTGGTTTTTTAAACAGACTCAAACAGAAGGCGCACTGCAATTTTTAAAACCCGAATTTGAGTATTTCGCTCCGGATTTACTTCAAATCGAGTTCGATCATTTCATCACCAAATCTATTCGCAAACGTGAAATTCCAACTGAATTAGGCGAACGCATACATCATCATTTTTTTTCGATGCCCATCGAATTCATTCCCACAAATGAATTGAGAGAAAATGCTTTCTTCATCTCAAATTCATTGTTTATCACCACCTTTGATGCGTACTTTTTGAGTGCTGCGCTTCAACAGTCATGCATTTTTGTAACTGCTGATCAACGTTTGCACAAACGCATACAAGAATCCGAATATCAACCTTATTGTTTTTTAGCATCGTGAATACGTTAAACTCTGCTAGCCTTTTCGAACGCGCTCAACAATTTATACCGGGAGGTGTGAACTCACCCGTTCGTGCCTTCAAAGCCGTGGGCGGAACTCCTTTATTCATGGAACGAGCCGAAGGCGCTTATCTTTTTGATGCCGACGGAAATAAATATATCGACTACATCGGGTCATGGGGACCTATGCTATTGGGTCACGCTTATCCACCGGTTATCGAAGCCGTGAAAAAAGCCGCTGAAAAATCGACTTCCTTTGGGGCACCCACTCGTCTCGAAGTTGAATTAGCCGAGCTCATCACCGATATCGTTCCAAATGTGGACAAAATCCGCATGGTAAATTCCGGCACGGAAGCTA
>CAZIQX010000095.1:2148-8160 GCA_964541325.1 uncultured Chitinophagales bacterium
TAGCACGTGGATTCACCAAACGCAATAAAATCATCAAGTTTGAAGGGCACTATCATGGTCATGGTGATTCCTTTTTAATTAAAGCCGGAAGTGGTGCGTTAACACTTGGAACTCCATCCTCACCCGGAGTAACCGAAGGCACAGCCCAAGACACCTTATTAGCCAAGTTCAACAATTTAGACTCCGTTCGTGAACTTTTTGAAGCCAATCCTGATTCCATTGCCGCTCTCATTGTAGAACCGATTGCCGGAAACGTGGGCTGTATTCCGCCACTGCCCGGATTTTTAGAAGGTATTCGCAGCTTGTGTGATGAATTCGGAAGCATTCTCATTTTTGATGAAGTAATGACCGGATTCCGTGTGGCTTTAGGCGGCGCACAACAACTCTACAACATAAAAGCCGATTTGGTAACCTATGGAAAAATTATCGGAGCAGGCTTACCTGTGGGCGCTTATGGTGGTCGCGAAGAAATTATGAACGTAGTTGCGCCAAGCGGACCCGTTTATCAAGCAGGAACCTTATCAGGAAATCCTTTGGCGATGTCGGCAGGATTGGCGCTATTATCCGAATTGCGTGCTAACCCCATGGTGTACTACGAGTTAGACCAAAAATCATGGCATCTTGAACAAGGCCTTCGCAAAGCTTTTGATGCTTATGGAACTGAATATACCATCAACCGATTGGGCTCTATGATTTCGGTATTCTTCACCACTGAGAAAGTGATTGATGCCGATTCTGCTCAAAAGACAAATGTGGAAACCTTTAAAAAGTATTTTCATCACATGTTATCTGAGGGCATTTATTTACCGCCTTCAGCCTTTGAATCCTGGTTTTTATCGAATGCGATTTCGTACGAAGACCTCGACAAAACCATTTATGCAACTCATACCTTCGCAGCCAAATTGAAACGTGGCGAGTTGTAACGTCATGCTGAAATTGTTAGGATTGACTTCTTTTTTAACATACACTCAATAGATTACCACTAAAATAAAGTATTGACATTGTACATACATAGCTCTATCATATCCAAATGGAAATTCGATGGAACGAAGAGAAAAACGCTTCACTTCAAAAGGACAGAGGAATCTCTTTTGAAAGAGTACTTGTAGGTATTCTTAATAATGAAGTACTTGATATCATTGACAATAAAAACACGGTAAAATATCCAGGTCAAAAACTTTTTATTCTTAATATTGACAACTATGCATACGTTGTACCCTTTAAAATCGATAAAAAAGGCGATCTGGAATTAATTACAATTTACCCTAGTCGGAAATTCACTAAGATGTTCAAATTGAAAGGAAAACTATTATGAAGTATGATGATGATTTACACAAATCCATTGAAACCGAAGAATGGACTAGTGCTGATGATGCTGATGAAATTCGTAAAATGTTAATTCAAGCAGCTAAGAATACTGTTTCAAAAGACTACAGACTAAATATTAGATTAGCAAAAAGCGATATTGACTCAATTAAAGCAAAAGCCATCGGCCTTGGAATTCCCTATCAAACATATATCAGTAGCGTTTTACATAGAGTCGCAAAAGGTGAAATTGCCTAACAACTTATTCAACTGAATTTAGCTTTGAAAAAAAACAAAGGTTCGTTACCAACCGTTTTTCTAGTAGTTTTAGTCGATTTGATGGGCTTCGGGATAATATTACCCCTCATGCCCTTTTTCGCCGGTTCGTTTAATGCAAGTCCGCTGCAAATTGGTTTATTGTACAGCATATACTCCGGTGCACAACTCATTTTTTCGCCGATTTGGGGCAGCTGGAGCGATAAAATCGGTCGCCGACCAATCATGCTTGTGTCCACACTTGGGGCCGCTATCGCTTATGTAGTCTTTGGTTTGGCAGAAAGCCTTTCTGTTTTATTCATTTCACGACTTTTCGCCGGAATCATGGGCGGAAATATCTCTACCGCCTTGGCTTACATCACCGATGTTACTCCGATTGAAAAACGGGCACAAGGTATGGGCTTAATTGGAGCTGCTTTCGGAATTGGATTTGTTTTGGGTCCTGCAATCGCAACAGGAATTATCCACCCAAGTGTTCCGGGCCTGATGGAAAGCATCGGCTTATTGAAAGTGGCTGAGATGTTGCGTCACAACACCTACGAAATGCCTGCTTTTTTTGCGGGGTTATTATCCTTCATTTCATTTTTATTAGTGGTTTTCAAATTACCGGAATCACTTACAGCGGAAATGCGTGGAAATTCACAACAACGTGTTTCCATTTTAAATCCTCAGTTATGGAAGTCGTTTACAAGTGAAGGACGAACAGGTATTAAAGGATTGTTTGCCCTCATGTTGTTATCCATGTTTATTTTGTCATTTGGGCACGCCGGTTTGTACAGTTCCTTCCCTCTTTTTTGTGAATCAGTGATGGGGATGACCGCCGATCAAGTTGGGATTCAATTTTCGGTGTTAGGTTTGATTGCAGTTGTGATTCAAGGTGGATTGATTCGACCGTTGAGTAAACGTTTTGCCGAAGAACACATTTTCATAGTAGGGAACGGTCTCATGTTTTTAGGCATGGTGGTCATGGGTTTTGCAAGTACAGTGGTCATTCTTACTTCAGGATTGGCAATAATGGCAATTGGCAACAGTTTAAACTCGCCCACGATTAACAGTCTGATTTCCAAAGAAGCCGACCAAAGCATGATGGGAACAACAATGGGAATATCACAATCAATTGCAGGTCTTGGCAGGGTAGTAGGTCCAACCTGGGGCGGATTATTATTTGGAGTTCAGCCGTATTTACCGTTTTGGGCAACAGCCGGAGTGCTTTTAGTACTTGTTTTAATGGGCTTAAAACTGTGGAATGTGCGCGTGGGAGCGCCTATTAGATAGGTGTAAGTTTTAAGTTTTTAGGTTTAAGCATTCCATTCCATATTGGATTGTTAGCTCAAAGTTGATGATCGACTTTGAATTGATACAAAAATTCTGACCTTTATTTTTTTGGGGGCCATGCCCCTCGTTCGCTGCGCTCACTCGGGTCGGGCTATCCGCTTGTAGTCCTCGAAAGCTTTTTTGGGTTGCAGAAATGCCAAGTAGCAAACCCAATCAAAAATCATAAATCAACAATCAACCATCCCAAAAGCTTTCTGTGGGCTACCGCTTCTATCCCTCATGGGAAAGCAGTCAGAGCTGACGCTCTGAGTTTTGTTTTTATGAGGGCTCGCTCCGCTCGCTATAATCCCAATTATTAGCTGTTTAATTTTTAATTGAGAGTCTTTTATCTTATTAATATATTCATCCACGAATCAAAACACGCACATTGATGAGGTAAAACTATGGGGCATCATTCACATTTACGATTAGTGGTAAGTAACTATCACCTAGAGGAAAAAAAAGACCAAACAAAAGTAATCGATATTGCTAAAGAAACCGTGATTCTTTTGGCTTATGCGGCTTTTTTCCCGTCTATTTATTTCATCGGGACCTTTCTTCAATCCGTTTTTTCGTGATTCTTTATGAAGTCGAAAATGACTTGGTTTTTGTCATCCTGTTGCAAAACAGGATCTAGGAATCGTTTGATAACATGCCGAGCAAAGCGAGCCGAGTTGAGCACTCCACAACCTTCTCCGATTCAGGGTATAGCTCTTAAATTTCTTTTTTCCGGAGAGGGACTTTTCGTTCCTTCTTACGCTTTGCTGTAGAAACTCATAGCCAGTTTCTAGATTGCGGGTCAAGCCCGCAAAGACGTTATCGCGTTAAGGATGCGGAGGGCTTGGTGGCTGCGAAGTATGAGCAGGCACGGAGGAGGAATCGACGACCCCGAAGCAGCCTGACCCCAATGGCGAAGCCATTCGGGGGAACGCCCAAAAGAAAAAAAATTCGATGCTTTGTGTTATATGTTTACACTTCGTTAGATGTATTCATAGCTTGTTTTTAGATTGTGGGTCAAGCCCGCAATGACGTTTGGTCGGCATCAACATGACATAAAAAACGCTGTTGTTTTCTTCACCTCTCCCCAGCCCTCTCCGAATGTGGTTGTTTGCTAATGATATCGTTCTAAGCGGAGAGGGAGTTAACTCGGTAAGAACACAAAAAAAGGCGCGAGTTTGCACCCGCGCCCAAATCCGAAATTCGACATCCGAAATCCGAAATCCTACCGATTTCTTCCGTATTTCTCGTGGCTCGAAACCCAATCCAACGATGAAATCGCCGAACCAAGAGATACTTCTCCAGCTAATGCTACACCAGCTACTATTTCAGCGAATTTTTTAGCTCGATCTCGTCCGTAGCAGTCCATTACTTCCAGACATTCACGCTGTGTTGCTAATCCGGTTCCGCCACCATATGTTGCTACAATCAAGGAGGGAATCGTGAGCGAAATGTATAAGTCACCATCAGGCAACAGTTCAGTGTACAAAATTCCAGCCGAAGACTCTGAAACGTTGGCAACGTCTTGTCCTGTTGCGATAAACATGGCTGTTATGGCATTGGGTGAATGAGCTCCGTTGTTGTTTGCACCGGAGAAAAATGCCCCAACAGTGGAAACATTCCAATGATAATGCAAGGAGCGTGGGTCAACACGCATTACTTTTTCGAGTACATCTTTTTTGAGGATACATTCAGCGGTTACACGTTTGCCACGTGTGCGCATGATGTTCACCTGCGAAGCTTTTTTGTCGGTTGCAAAGTTCGATTCCAGATAAAATCGTTGAATGGTTTTGTGGGGATAGTTATCCAAAATCCAAGAACAAGCCGCGAAAGTGGCACGCCCCACCATGTTTTGTCCGGCTGCATCACCGGTGCTGTAATTAAAGCGCAAATACACAAACTTATTCGAGAAAAACGGGTCGATGTACAACAGTTTGGCAACCGAGGACGTTGCTTCGGCTTCTTCCTTAATTTTTTGTTTGATAGCCGGTTCATTCATCCATTCGTGGAATTCTCTGCCTTGTCGAGCATTTTCAAAAATGAAAACTGGTGCACGTTGCATACAGTCGTCCACAACGGTGGTTAATGCACCTCCGGATAGATTAATAGCTTTAATTCCACGATTGTACGATGCTACAAGTGTTCCTTCTGTGGTTGCTAAGGGAACCAAAAATTCGCCTTGTGCATATTCGCCTTTTATGTGAATAGGTCCGGCAAACCCCAGTGGAATTTGTGCAACACCAGTAAAATTTTCGATGTTTCCGGGTAGTGTTTGGGGGTCGATGGAGTATTTATCAATGTGCTTAAACTGAGCACCGGAATAGTTTGAAACAAACTCCTGACGCTTTTTGATGATTTCGGGACTGTAATCGTTTTCCTTGTCGTAAGGGATGCGTACGCGGTCAACGGTGTCTTCTGAGATGGAATCCTCCACTTTTAGCGTGAATTTTCCAAATCCTTCGGTTACAAAAGAGATCTCGATTTCATGTTTGCCTTCTTCGAGATGCTGAATGTGCATAAAAACATCTACAATTTCACGTAGTGGAAAATCGATGGCATTACTTGCTGTAATTTCAGTTGGTTTTACGTCTTTGCCTTTAATGATTAAATGGCAATCGTTTATGGGGATGGATTTTTTATCAATTTTCAGGTCGGAAACACCTACGAGTTTTGCATCACTCAAACGGTTTTTGATACTGTATCGAACACCCCCATTGGTGTTTTTTAAACTTCCATACGTGTAGAGTTGGCGTAAAATCAGACTAGGTATTTTCATGAACATAGCAACCTCGTTGGTTTGGTTTTAAAAGCGCTTTTTCGAGGGCTTAATCTAAAACTTGCATCCTTGCAGTGCAAAAAAACTTTTTAATTCAAACTTTTTTGTCCGAAATCTGATTTTTTATTTTGAAAAACCGTTTCTATTCATCATATTAGGCAATGTAAGCGGTTTCATTTTATTTATTTATGTACATATACAGGAGAAAAACAATGTGGATTAAGCGATTATGGATGAGGTTTAGTTCAGCGGTTCTCATTCTTTTTTTAGTTGTCGGTCTGAATGCAGTAAAAGCTCAATCAGGCGAAAAATTAGTAGTTCGGTATCTACCACCCGAAGATGAA
>CAZIQX010000095.1:8170-12260 GCA_964541325.1 uncultured Chitinophagales bacterium
GAAGTAGGTTCAAGAAGCCAATATTATTCGCAGTTGCTTAAACTCGCCTTAGATAAAACAGTAGCAACTCACGGTGAATATGAATTAAAACCGGCTGAAAAAGCAATGAATCAGCGTGATGCCTTAAAGGCGATGATGTCGGGACAAGGTTTGGACATTGTTCATACGATGACAGACAAAACCCGTGAGCGAGTATTACTTCCGATTCGTGTTCCTTTGGTAAAAGGGCTTATCGGTGTTCGTTTAGTGATGACCAATCGCCAAAATCAGGACAAATTCATGAATGTGAAGTCTGTAGATGATTTAAAACGATATACGTTTGGTCAGGGACACGATTGGCCGGATACGGAAATTTTGCGCTACAACGATTTAAAAGTGAATACTTCTCAGGAGTATGGAACGCTCTTCACCATGCTTGCCGATAAGAATTTTGATGGTTTTCCACGCGCCGTATTTGAAATTTGGGATGAAATCCAAGATCATAAAAATAAAGATTTTGTAGCCGCAGATGGTTTTTATCTCTATTACCCAACAGCTATGTATTTCTTTGTTCGTAAGGATAAAGACGGTGCAGCTATTGCAAAACGCGTGGAAGCCGGTTTAAAAATGGCTATTAAAGATGGTTCTTTTGATAAACTGTTCAATGCTACCATGAAACCCTATCTTGAGAAAGCCAATTTGAAAAATCGTGTTGGCATTAAATTGAAAAACCCGTTATTGCCGGATGAAACACCGCTTAATGACCCTTCACTCTGGTACTTAAACCTATAGGAAATTTAGTTTCGTTTAGGTTGGTTTGGTCAAAAGCCGATTCATGCAAGAATCGGCTTTTGTTTTTTTAGCATGTATGTTTTCGCCTATTTTTGACTCATGATTTATGTTGATATCGCTTTACCAACTCCCATGCGTTCCTTGTTTACGTATTCTGTTCCGGATGAATGGGTCAGTCAGGTTCAAGTTGGTGTTCGGGTTTATGCACCATTTCAAAATCGGTTTGTAATTGGTTTGGTTAACCGTATTCACGAAGAAAAACCGGCATTCAAAACACGTCCCATTAAAGCAGTTCTCGACCATAAGTCACTTTTTACAACCCCACTTTTAAAACTCGCTGATTGGTTAAGTCGCTATTATTTTTGTTCATTGGGCGAAGTCTATCAGGCGATGTTACCTTCCGGACTCAATTATCAAAGTATTAAATACATAAAACCGCTTGGGAGTTTACTATTAACCGGGAAAGCTCATGTTGATGCTTTTTTGAAATCGTTACACGAACGAGGGAAAGCAGAATTAGCGGATATCTTGGCTGAGCATCGCTTAATTGCTAATCAGGACTTAAAAGAATTGGATGAACTTCGGCGAATCGAAATTTGGGAAGAACCCAAAGTGAAAGCCAAACAAGCAACCGAATCTGTTTGGATTTGGGCTAGTGAAACCGCTAGGGAAGAAGCCGTTGAGTTTTTAGAAAAGATTAACAAAGCGGTAAAGTGGCATTCAGCCCTAAAAGATTTGACAAACAAAAAACTTCCAGCCACAACTTCTGAATTAGAAAATGAGGTGATTCAATATGCGTTTTTAAAACGCATTGAAAAACAGGGTTTTATAAAAACTGAGCTGCGCCAAAAAAATTATGAGGAAGAATTATATGAACATCAACCTGAAAACCTCAGAGTTTTAAATTCAGGGCAGTTTTTTGCATATGATCGTATTAAATCGAGTATCACCAAACAAGAATATGCTTCGTTCTTACTAAAAGGAATTACCGGGTCAGGCAAGACAGAAGTGTATATTCATGCCATTAAAACTTGTTTAGAGATGGGAAAAGGTGCCATAGTTTTGGTTCCAGAAATTGCACTTACCCCACAAACGGTTCGACGATTTTATGAGATTTTCGGGGATGAAATTGCCGTTTTACACAGCAGACTTACCGATCAGGAAAAGTTATTTGCCTGGAATGAGTTAGCCAATGGAAACAAGCGAATTGCTATCGGTCCACGTTCAGCTGTTTTTGCCCCGGTTCACAATCCCGGAATCATTATTGTTGATGAAGAACACGATAACTCCTACAAACAAGAAGACCCCGCACCACGCTACCACGGACGAGATGCAGCCATTATGCGGGCATTTTTGGAAAAGTGTCCCATTGTTTTGGGCTCAGCTACACCTGCTTTAACCACTTGGAATCAGGTGAAAACCGGAAAAATGGAATACATTGAGTTAACCGAAAGGCATGCCGGTGCTACGCTTCCTGAAGTTGAAATTGTGGATTTAACCCAATATCGAAATGCGATGCGAGGACCTTTAGCTGTTCCGTTATACACTGCGATTCAGGATGCTCTCGAAAAACACGAACAAGTCATTATTTTGTTGAATCGCCGTGGTTATGCACCGCATTTGTTGTGTAAAAGTTGTGGAAGTATTCAAGAGTGCCCGAATTGCTCGGTTTCGTTGACTTATCATAAACCCTCAAAAGCATTTCGGTGCCATTATTGTGGTTTTGGACGATTTGAAAAATCGGCGTGCTCAACATGTGGTAATCCTGAGTTGGATTTAATGGGAATGGGAACTCAAAAAATTGAAGAAGAAATCGCAGGTTTATTTCCACAGGCAACAGTTTTACGGATGGACCAAGATACCACACGCGGTAAGTACGCCCACCGCGATTTAATTGAGGCATTCCGAAAAGGGGAGGCCGATTTACTTATTGGTACTCAATTGGTTTCTAAAGGCTTGGATTTTCCGAACGTTACCGTTGTTGGGGTGATCAATACGGATACAGAATTAGCTTTTCCATCGTATAAATCGCACGAACGCATGTTTCAGTTGTTGAGTCAGGTGGCGGGACGTTCCGGACGTGGTGCAAAAAAAGGTGTAGTGTACTTGCAAACCTGGAAACCCGATAAACCGGCCTTGGAGGCAGCTAAAAAACACGATTTTGAATCATTTGCTGAGGAAGAATTGCATTCAAGAAAAACCCTCGATTATCCGCCGTTTAGTAAAATTGTGCAGTTTACGTTTAAAGGAAAAAATAAAGATGATGTAGCAAAGGCGGCTCAGTTATTCTATCAAAGTGTGCACAAACACGCAAAAGGATGGCCGATCTTAGGTCCCGCACCTTCCACGATTCATAAAATTGACAAAGAATACTATTGGGATTTGATGCTAAAAATGCATCCCGAAATTAAAACACATGGAATCGAACAACTGCTGAGCGCAATTACAAAAAGTTACGAGGAGGAAAGAGGTTCGCAATTCAGCGCCGTTCGGGTAATCATTCGCGTTGATGTGTAAGGGTTCGTTCTCCTGCGCGCGTGTTCCTTCCAAGAATGAAAACTTTATCTCACGAACGTCCATATCCGTGGGTTCTTACGACTCACAGTCATTTTGTTGACTGTGAGTCGTTTAAGTGAGGGATGCAGCACTTTTGCATGCTTTCACTTACTATCCCGCGGATGTCCTCGTCCGAGGGACATATTCAGTTTATTGTAATGAGGATAAGGAAAAAGACTTCTAATAAAATTTAAAACGGCAAATCATCATCCTGAGAATCATCAACCCAGATCGTATCAGAAGCACTTTTTAATTGACTTGCTTTGTGATTCCATTCGGTATCGTTACCTCTTGAAAAATTTCCGCCTCCGTTTGATGCGCCTGACTTAAGTTCATAGGCTTTAACATCAGTGTACCAGCGACCGTTATATTCGCGAGATTCTACATCGATAGCGAACGTGTGTTCAGCCCCAACGGATAAGCCAAATTGATCAATTTTATCACCCCAAACAGTCAAACATACTTTTTTGGGATATTGACCACCCGTCTCAACAATAACTTCTTGTTTGCGCCAAACTCCATTTTTGCCATTTCCCTGAATTTCCGGATTAATCTGAATTACTTTTGCTTTAAGTTCGAGTGCCATATGCGTTCGCTTTTTTGAATTTAATTTGATGCCAAGATACCAAGCTCATCGTTGTTTTCCTTAAAAAAAAAGATATCAACATAAAAAAAGCCAACCTGAATTTTCAGATTGGCTTGTTATTCGTCGGGATGACAAGATTTGAACTTGCGACCCCTTGCACCCCATGCAAGTGCGCTA
>CAZIQX010000096.1:0-1350 GCA_964541325.1 uncultured Chitinophagales bacterium
TAAGTTGCTTGGTATCAACCGCTTGCCAATCAATTATCAAAGTTTCTATACCCTGTTTTTGCAGATATTCAACAATCTTGATTTCGTTTTTTGGCAGATTCGGAAGCTTGGAGTACGTAAGGTAATAGAGCATAGTGAGATGATTTTCGGCCAAAAGTAACCAAAAAATCAGCTTAATAACCAAGAACAAATAATAACTGCAGCAATTATACTTGCTACATCAGCTATGAGTCCGGCCTGAACCGCATAACGTGTTTTTTTAATCCCAACAGCGCCAAAATAAACTGCCAATACATAAAATGTTGTTTCTGTTGATCCAAACATAGTAGCTGCCACTTTTACCACATAGGAATCTTCCCCAAACGTACTGATTAATTCTGCCAAAACACCCACAGAACCTGAACCGGTTAAGGGACGCATAATCGCCATCGGGAGTACATCAACCGGAAAACCAATTGCACTTAACAAGGGGTCGAGTAAATTGGTAAAGAAATCCATCGCACCACTCGCTCTAAACATGCCAATAGCCACTAAAATGGCAACGAGATAGGGAATAATTCGAACCCCGATATGAAAACCTTCTTTCGCACCTTCTACGAATTCTTCATATACAGCCACTTTTCGAATCAGACCAATAATGGGTATGCTTACGATCAAAATGGGTAAAAGCAAGATGGACAATACATTCATTTTATGCTCCTAATGCCTTTTTTTGTCGTTTTGCGAACCATTTTGCTGCCACAATGCCAATCGTTAACGAAACAATGGTAGTTAAAATGATGGCAGGAAGAATTTCCCCCACTCCCATTCCCATAAGCGCAATTAACGTAACAGGTGGAACCAACTGAACACTAGCTGTATTCATGGTTAAAAACATAATCATTGAATCGGTTGCTGTTTCCTTATCCTTATTTAAAGCCTGCAACTCTTCCATCGCCTTTATGCCTAGTGGTGTGGCAGCGTTTCCCAATCCAAGCATGTTTGCTGTTAAATTTAAACTGATACTACCTAATGCAGGATGATTTTTCGGAATATCAGGAAAAAGAAAGTGCAAAACCGGTTGAACAACTTTTACAAGTGATTCAATCATGCCGCTTTTTTCGGCGATTTTCATCAGCCCTAACCAAAAAGCCATCACTCCAATTAAACCGATGGCCAACTCAACGGCAGTGGTGGCTGTGTCGAATGCGGCTTTAGTAATGGCTTTAAGTTTTACGAAATGCACGGAAGGTAAAACAAAAGAAAGTTGACCTGAATGTGTGTCCCAATTTTTAATTGCAGCGCTCTACGGTTCGCTTTCTTTAGCGCTAGCCTGTTTCGAATCAGTTTGAAGAATGTCCGGTTAGTGTG
>CAZIQX010000096.1:1360-9910 GCA_964541325.1 uncultured Chitinophagales bacterium
TTTTGATTTAAACGAACTTTCTTTTTGGGGAGTACTTACAAGTAATTGGGCAGTCCTAAGTTTCCCGTTTTCATAGGTTTGATTGATGTAATCCTGAACATCATTCCCTACTGCAAAAACGAGACTTAAAATGATGAGTCCGCCCCAAATATAATTCAGCATATATCTTTTTTACGTTCGCAGGGAAAGTGTGGAAAGTTTTCTTGATTGTCAATGTTTTCTTTTAGCGGATAATAACCAGTTTTTCTACGCTGTTTTTATTGTTTACTTGCAGTTGTTTTCCACCGGCTTTAAAATCAACATGGTACAGATAAACTCCGGTTGCCAGTGGGTCGCCATCATCATCAAGTCCATCCCATCGATACGTATTCCAGCCAATTCGTAGCTGACCATCATTCAATAATTGTGGTTCATTTAATAAATCAACCACTTTTACCGGACGTCCGGATGGGGTGAAAATCTTCAATCGCAATCGTTCTATTTGTGTTACGTCTTTACCCTGTAGCTCAAATGCAAAATTGGTAAAATTCGACATTGGATTGGGATACGGATAAAACGATGTAATTCCCTCATCACCTGAAACTCGAAAACTTACTAAGTATCCATCACTTGAGCTTTCTGCAATATTTCCGGTTTTATCTCGCGAATAGACTTGCAAGGTTAATACTGTATCCGAAACTCCTGAAAAATCAGGCGTAAATTGAATATAGGCTTCATTTCGCGCTCCTGAATCCGTGGCCGGACGAAATTGCACCTCCGGACTTGTGAAATCATAGCGAGTGTAATTATTGGGATTATCAGAGAATAAACGCAACTCAACCTGAGTAGAATCCTTTATTCGCAGATAGGGATTGGTGTCTTTCCAATAAATATCTATGACAGGCTTAGCTGATACATACGTAAGATTGGGATTGTCAATCTCTGTGATAGGCTCGGTAACAGGTGGAATAAATCGGTTGTCAAAAAACACTTCAATACGTGGTGCAATCGTATCTAATTGAACGTAAAAATTGGTGCTGAAAAAATTATTGTAAGCTAATTGGTCATTGTAAGTGTCAATGAATCGAACTTGTAAAGTATGGTCACCCTGACGATCAATTGTTGGAACGGTAACAGAAGTTCTTCGTGCAGTGGAAGGAGGCGGAAGTGAAATTTTTCGAAAGTTTTCGATATTTCTGAGTGTATCACGTTTAATGAGTAAGGGTGAAATAGGTCCATTCTCCGGACGAAACACATCAATAAATTCCACAATTGCGGTATCGGCATCTATCAAGCCTAAATTTTGAATATTGATAGACATAGAATAGGAATACCCCTCTTCTAAGGTGTCAACCGGAACTTGAACAGAAAATGGGTCGATGGCTAATTCGGGTACAGGATCATATTGCAAACGCCACTGCGTAAATTGAGGAGATCGGCGATCTTCGTTTTCCAAACGTGCAACTAAACGTAAATAAGGATACTGGATTGAGTTAATTGCTGATAAATCTGCATTAAAACTCGATAATAATCCTGTTGGATTGGCTGTAGTTAGACGAATTGGTGTTGAATTTGGTGTTTGTTGTCCATATACATCTACAAATATTTTACCGGTTGCACTTACACGGTTTCCCGCTGCTTCTAAACGGCGCCATTTTTTTACCGGTCCTATCAAATTGGTCGTCATAGAACCCTGATTGGTATTAAAAGAAAGCACCGTATCGGCTTCAAATACGGCATTTTTTACAATGTATTCGGATACCTGCGAAGGATCATATTCGGCTTGATTTCTAAATTTTTTACCAAATAAAATATATCCATCTGTTGTACCCAATTGAATGGATTGGGAACCATCCACGCCGCCGGTAGCTTTAAAAGCACCAACCGAACGCAAAGCAGCTATTAAAGGATCGTTATTACCTGAAAAAAGCGGGCTATTAGGCGAAATCAATCGAAAGTTTCTCACTCTTAATATCACATAATCACCGGCTCGAACTGCATTCAAATCCTGAATAAATCGTTGCCGTGTTAGTGCACCTTCGTTGGTAAAAATACCCGGATGTACATCATAATGTTGCCCTCGCGGAATTCCTTGAGCATCCAAACCGTTTCGGATTTCGCCGGTGAGTCCATTTATCACAATCATAAAAAAACTGATGGATAAACGTCCCATTTGTTCACCGTTCACAAATGCTGATGCAGGATAGTTAAAATATTGAGGCTCATTGGCTTTGTTCCACGACAAGGTACTAGTTCGAATTTCCAAATTTACCGAGTTGAACGAAAACTCTTGGTTGTCATTAAAAAGTAGTGAGCTCGATAAGCGATTATCCTTGAATTGATTTTTGGTTTGCTGCCACCAAGTTCCTGTTACCAATGTATCCACCATAAACGTGGCGGTGCGCCAGTTTTCTTCTTCTTCTCGCTGAACTTTCGCTCGCCAGAAATACTCTTTTCCTTGTTCCAACTGAATTTGAGGCTGCCATTCAACATTTAAGCCGATTCCTTGAACACTAGCCGTAGCTATCGGATTGGAGAAATTAACTAACGTATCTAACTGGATATCAATGATTTCGCGGTTAAATATGGTAGGAGAACTTACCACAAACAGTGGGTTTTTACTGTTATGAATGCTATTATCGGGTGGATAAATCAAATCTGCACCGGTTGAAAAAACCTGATGCTCGGTTTCAAAACGGTTATTAAATTCACTGTATTCCTCTAACACTTGTTCTGCATCAATAGTTAGGGAAAACTGATGTAAACCGGCATCTTGCGGCGCCATTTTTACGGTGATTGGAAATTCGGTAACGGTTCGTACTGGCGGCAGTGAAATTCGGTAATCCAATGAAGCTAAACTTGGGCGCGATTGTCGAATGGTAAGGTCGGTGTTCACCGTTGGCAGGGTTCCCATATTCCGAATACGTGCAATCATTTGAAAGGAACTATCAGCCACGTTGGTTGGGGTAGGTGTAAAGGCAATTGGATCAAAATCAAACCGGTAATCGGGTTGTTTGGGATATGCAAGACGTACAGAAGGGTCGCCGATTATGTTGGTGTTTTGAATCAGGGCTAAATCAACTAGCGGGATATTCAGGAAACGACGAATCATATCAATGCGTGCCTGACGGTCCACATCACCCAAAACATCAAGGGTATCGGCAAATAAACTTTGATAAAAGAAATCGGAATAATTTTGTAAAGCTGATGGTAAGCCCTGACCTGAACCACCAATAAACGCTACAGCAGCGTTAGGGGCAAACACAAACTGCTCTGAAATCACCCGATTTCCTGAGGTGGTAAACAAGCCCGAATAACAGCCTAAAGATAATACTATCGATGGTTTTCCCTGATTTTGATAGGCGTTGGGATTATCGGTGAGTAAGTCCCACGAATCCGGTGAGGAGTGTCCAAAAAAGTGAAGAATAAAGGTACCTGAATTAATGATATCAGCTAAATCACCCCTAGAACTTTCATCCAACGGTTGATTTGAACGTTTCCCAATAATGATGGTATCGGCTGCAATTACAGAATTTGCTGCAATTCCACCTAATTTGAGATTGTGGTTGAGTAACAATTCACGTTCAGCCGTTTCCAAGCCGCCACTTAACAAGGTTACACGTTTTTGCCAGGCTTCATATTCCGGGCGGTTGGCTTCATACTGACTTACTTTACTCAAATAAGCAATAATTTCAGACGGTTGCTGAACAGTTAAACGTCCCACCGAAACTCTTGGAATCCAATCCGACGATGAAGACTGATTCATTCCATACCAAGCGTCACTCGACGGGTATCCAAATGATGGAATTTCATCCACCGGGATAGGAGTATTTCGCCTGGCGAAGGAAGCATCAGCTAAAATGAAAAGATACTCAGGTGCAACAGCCCAAGTTCTTCGGGCATAATGCACAAAATCTTGAATAGCTTTCGGAGTGGCTGTTCCGTGTCCAAATAAATTCCAAACTTCATCAGCTAAAACAACCTTTGTCTTTACGCCGGAACGAGATGCGCGGTAATTGGCATAGATTTGAGCTTGTGCTTGAAAAACGGGTCGCGTTAAAATTATTACGGAAGCTTCATTAGAAGCTGAAAGTATGGTTTCAGGCAGAATATACTTCCGAATGCGGACAGGTGGAGCAAACGTGTTGTTTTTAACAGCTATGTATTGTTCATTTTTTGAAGAGGGCACTTCATCAAAAAATGAAGCGGCTTCGATATCGGGTTCTGCGATGGCTTCAATAATTTTTCCTCGTGAGGGAGAATACACCCGAATTGTAGAACCGGATTGAATATTTCTAAATCGAATAGAACGAACACCATCGGGTCGAAGCCAAAATGAAAATTGAGCTGTATTATCGCGAAGTGTAAATCCTCGGAAATAGGAATAGCGAAACCAATCAAACAAAATCAGGTGTGGATTCGCAAAAGCGGCGCCGGTATTTCCATTTACTGCCCTGAAAATGAATTCCATATTTTCGTAATCCACCAAACGAACCGGCGAAACTGAACCGCGGGTTATTTGTCCACCTTTTCCGCTCCATGTATCTGTTCCAATCGAGTGATAGGCAATTGAACCACTTACTGAATGCAATAAATCTATACGCAGAGTTCTCGTACCAATCGACTGACTTGCCATTCTAGCTTCCACAAAAATTGTAGAATCGACCCGCACAATATCATTAATAGGTGCTTCCAAAATAACATTGAAATTGGATTGATTGGCCAAGTTACCATCATACCAATAGTAACCTTCACTTTCCCCATAGGTCGATAGTTCGGCACCGGAATCATATCCGGGATAAAAATCGGTGGCTTCAACCTCTTGATGAACAGTATCCCTAAATCCCTGATAAAAGGTAGATGAAATTGGATTGCTTTCAATTTGATATCGTTTTCCGTCGCCGGGCGACCATGTTAACCAAAATACCGTTGAGTCACTATACAACGAATAATAGTTGGAACTTTGGTCAGCACCGTTATTTCCATAAGCCCAACGCTCATTTTTACCGCTATTTCGAGCTCCCATGAATCGAATTTTATCACCTGATTGCAAGGTAGATCCCAGTGAATTACGTACAATTTCCACCGGTATTTCATTGCCTGATCTGTACATTTTCAGTTCATTTTCCGGAACTGTATTATCTGGGAATCCTTGTGCAACTAAATCAGCAACATCTAAGGAATACACAACGCTTAAGTTAGTAACGATTTGATACCATTGTTGATTGGCATTATACCAAGTACGAGGATCGTTGGATTGCTGCGCGAAGGCCATAATAGTAGTACTACCTACTATCAGGAATATTCCTAAAACACGACATAAAAGGCACCATGAGTTCATGTGTGCTTCCAAACGAGATTTCATAATAAATAGTACCGCTTCCGTTCGGAACATCGACATTTTATTTATAATCGTAGGCAAACTAGTGGTAAAAAATAGGCGATTTTTAGGCTATTTCTAAGCAAGATTAAAGGGATTAAACAAATATTGTGTTCATTTTGGCAACTCTCCGTTTAAGGGGCAACCGAGTACACGTAAAGCCCTTAAACTGCCCATAAATTTGAGCAGTTTTGTTTTTAATTCAGATTTAATGATTATTTCCTATCAAAATGGCTCAAAAAATCGCTTTTAATCTTTGGAATCAATTTTATTGAATCACATATTATAGTATTTTGCAAAATTAGTAAGCGGTTTATTTCACTTTGGGTTAACCGACATCTACATTCAACAATTAACACATAAACATACAGGGGGCACTTTATGCGCTTTCTATTACTAGGTCTAGGTTTACTTCTCGTAGGTACACAGCAGGCTAAATCAGGCGGCTTCGCACTCTTTGAAATGAGTACACGTGTAAGCGGTATGATGGGGGCTTATGTTGCCGACGGTCGTGACGTTTCAACTATCTTTTTTAACCCGGCAGGTTTAGCTCAACTCTCCGGCTTCAACATTCAGGTTGGTGGTGTTATGATTGCGCCACGAACCACATTCAGAGGACCCTATCCTAATTCTGTTGAGGAAACCAAAATGGTTCCCAGCGAATTTATTCTTCCGCACATTTATGCTTCGTATCAGGTAATGAAAGATCTCACCGTTGGTGTAGGCGTTTACGTACCCTTTGGCTTAGGTAGTAAATGGGAAAGAGACTGGGTTCATGCAGGTACTGCAACTGAAACTCGTTTGCAAACAGCAGTGGTATCGCCATCCATTGCTTACCGCATGGCATTTGATGGAATTGGTGAAATTTCTGTTGGTGCAAGTGTCCAAATTGGATTGCTTTCAAAAGCTACCTTAGAACGAGTAGCTACTGATTTAAGTCGTCCAACAGACGGTTCATTCAGAACTGTTCGTTTAGAGGGTGAAGGTAAAGAAACCTATACCGGCTACTCATTTGGTTTTATGTACAAACCAATGGAATTAATTTCGGTTGGTTTCTCCTATCGTAGCCAACTCGAGTTGAACTTAGTAGGTGATGCTACCTTTACAGGTTTACCAGAATCTCAGTTTATTCCGGGCACCCAAGGCGACTTACAAATTGTAACACCTGCAAACTGGACTTTAGGTGTTAGTGTTCGTCCTAATGAGAAACTAACCCTTAACCTCGATTATGTAAATTGGGGATGGTCAAGTTATGATTCATTAAATATTGATTTTTATGAACAATATGAAACCGATTTCTTGGCTGACATCAATAACCCACGATTATATGAAGATGTATATCAAATCCGCTTTGGTGCTGAATACATTGTAAATGAGTCCTTGATTGTACGTGGTGGCCTTGGTTTCGATAAAAATCCTGTACCAGATCAAACATACGACCCAACCCTTCCTGATACTGACCGCTTGTTAACCTCTTTAGGTGCAACATACAGTATCACCAAAGGCATGGATATCCACTTATACTACACATTCATTCGTGGTGCAGAGCGCTTGGTTGATCTTGAAACCAACAAGCATAGAGGCTATTACAATACCTATGCTAATCTATTTGGTGCCGGTTTATCATTTGCATTCTAAGAAAAGGAGAAAACTACTATGAAACTTTCTAAACTTTCTTTCCTCGCGCTTTTAGTTGCTCCGTTTCTAACTAATTGTGCTGATTTTAACGATCAATCTGTTCAACCACTAGATGCTGGAACGGCAGATTTTACAAAATATGTAGCAGTTGGTAACTCCCTAGCAGCAGGCTTTCAAAGCAATGCTTTATACCCTGAGGGACAACTTTATTCGTATCCAAACATGCTTGCGCAACAAATGCGAGTTGATCAATTTGCGTTACCGGAAATTGGCAATGGATACGGCGATTTGATTGTAGCAGCGAATTTTACAGCTGGAAGAACAGGTATTGTTACTGCTACTCAACCACTTGTACCCGGTGTAACTCCAACACAACCTGAAGGCGGATATCAAAACCTTGGTATTCCGGGTGCTGTTTTAAATGATTATTTAGGAACAGCGCGTATTGATGCACTTGGAAATTCAACACCTTATGCCAACCGATATGCTGCAAGTCCGGCTTATGCATTTGTATTGGGAACAACTCCAACTCCAATTAACACCTATTTAGATGCTCAAAACCCCTCATTTATATCTTTTTGGTTAGGCAATAATGATATTCTGGGTTATGTAACTTCTGGTGGGTTACGCGCTTTTACCAATCCGGCTAGTTTTCAAACTGAGTTCGGTTCTGCAATTGGTGCAATTATGGCACAAGATGCCAACATTAAAGGTGTAGTTGCCAATATTCCAGGTGTAACATCCATTCCCTTTACTACATTTGTTGGGCAGCGTGCTAAACCTCTTCTAGTAGGAAACTTAACAAATTCAGGTATTCCTGCTAATATGCAGAACATCTACATTCAGGCAAGTTTTACACCAAGTCAGCCTGCTATTGCAATGCGTGAAAATCGTTCACCTTTTACAGCTATGAACGCAGCCCATTTTGATAACGTGGATTCTGTTTTGGTACTCCTAACTGCACAAACTGCACTAACTTGGATTGCTGCTTCTGATGCAAACCCTGCTGACGCCGAGCGCGTAGCACAAATTGTCGGATACTGGAAAAGCTTTTTAGTTGCCTCCGGTGCCGTAGCTGATGCCGCTACAGCCAATGCAATGAGTGTTGCTCAAGTAGAACAAACCTTAAATGGTGTAACTTATTCATTATACGCTTCTACATTCGGAGGAACTCCACAAGAAGCAGCAGTTGCATTAGGTGGTTATTCATTTGATTTTAGCCAGCCATTTGGTTTACACCCAAGCAACCCATTCCCAAGCCAATTCATCTTGGATGAGAATGAAATTCTTGTTGCAAATGCAGTAACCAATACCTTTAACACAATTATTGCAGGAACTGTAAATGCCTTCAACACTCGATTAGGTTTAGTTGATGTTAATGGTATTTTTGCAGATATCGTTGCAGCAGGTGGAACTGTTCAGAATGGAGTTGCATTGGCACCCACATTAGGAAGCTTGTTCAGCTTTGATGGTGTTCACCCATCCAACAGAGGGCATGGTTTAGTTACCAATGCATTTATTGATGTAATTTATGCCAAATTCGGAACGGATAT
>CAZIQX010000096.1:9920-12247 GCA_964541325.1 uncultured Chitinophagales bacterium
GATATTCCCAAAGTTAACATCTCATGGATTCCTTCCGGTTTAACCGTATCCGATGATCCAATGTAATTGATCAAAAGAAATACATTTCAAAGCCACTCTGTTTCAGGGTGGCTTTTTTTATGTGCTTAATTTCCTGCCGCTTTCATATTTTCACCGCATGAATTACATCGAAAAATTATCTCGCGCAGCTAAAGAAGCCAATTCTCTCTTATGCATTGGTCTCGACCCTGACGTTCACAAAATCAAAGAATGCTTTCCAAATGCAACCGGATCTGATGAGGATTTAGTAACCCGATTTTGCATGGAAGTCATTGACTTAACTCAACATTACGCGTGTGCATTCAAACCCAATCTCGCTTTTTTTGAGGCTTTAGGTAAAAATGGACTTTCCGTTTTTAAATCTGTAATCGACCACATCCCGCGTGAAAAAATTATAATTGCAGATGCTAAACGAGGTGACATTGGTAACACGGCTTCTCATTACGCTAAAGCTTTTTTTGAGGAATTCTATGTAGATGCCCTCACGATTAATCCGCTTATGGGTCGCGATACCATCGACCCCTACACATCGTATCCGGGAAAAGCGGTGTATGTGCTAACCTTAACGTCTAATCCCGGGGCGCGACATTATTTGCGCCAATGTTGGGGGGATGAAAGCTTATCGGAACGTATTGCAAGCGACGTACATCATCTTCAGGAAAATGCAATTTCACATATCGGAATGGTGATTGGTGCCACCAATGAATCTGACTTTTTCAATCAGATAATTAAACATGCCCCACAACAATCGCTTTTGATTCCGGGAATTGGTGCACAAGGTGGATCTATCGAACAACTAGAAAAAAGTCTTGAAAACCATCTAGGAATTCCGGTAATCAACAGCTCAAGAGCCATTATGTACGCCGGAAAAGGTTTGGATTGGGCACATGCCGTTCGTAAAGCCGCTGAGAAAACTCGTGATGATCTTTTGAACATAACCACAAGGTATGTCGGTTAAACCCGAAGTTATCATTTATACAGATGGCGCGTGTTCAGGAAATCCGGGTCCGGGTGGTTGGGCGGCCTATTTGGAATTTAATGGGAAAGCAAAGACCATTTCCGGCTATGAGGCTCACACCACCAACAACCGCATGGAAATGCAAGCTGTGATCGAAAGCCTAAAAGCGCTCAAAAAGCCCTGTATTGCAAAAATTCATTCCGACTCAGCATTGATTATCAATGCATTTACACAAGGTTGGATTCGAAACTGGCAACAACGCGGATGGAAAAAAGCGGATAAAAACCCTGTTGAGAATCGCGAACTTTGGGAACAACTGCTTCAGGTCATGAGTCAGCATGAGGTTCATTGGATAAAAGTGAAAGGTCATTCACATGATGAAAAAAATAATTTAGTCGATCAACTGGCAGTTGAAGCCTCGAAAAAAGCTATTAGCTTGAACGCAGATAGCTGAAAACTCGAAGGATATCTGCTCAAATCAAAAGGAATCTCTATTTCGAATTTCGAATTTCGAATTTCGAATTTCGAATTGCGAATTTTCACTACTCCCTAATCCATGCTCCCGACTCCCGACTCCCGACTCCCGACTCCTACTTTACACCTTTTCCATACACCAAAAAGCTAAAAATCAATCTCTTGCCCAAAAACACATATCACCTTCATCAATCAGCATTATTGGCCTGATAACGCGGCAACAGCTTTAGCGCTTACCGACCTTGCCGAGGTGTGTGCTTCAAACGGCTATGAAGTTTCTGTAATCTGTTCCCGCTATTTATACGACCATTCGGGAGCTGCATTACCAGCATTTGAAAAACGAAACGGCGTTGCCATACACAGGGTTAATCAAACAAATTATGGACGTAAATCTCACTCGGGACGTTTAAAAGATTATGCTTCATTCTTTGTGAATGCAGCTATTGTTTCATTTCGATTACAACCTCAATTAGTGGTTACTCTAACAACGCCTCCCATGTTAGGTATTTTGGGATGGTTTCATAAACTATTCAGAAATGCTGCCTTTGTTTATTGGAGTATGGATTTACATCCTGAAGCCGAAATCGCTGCCGGACTCTTAAAATTTGGTCATCCCCTAACGAGTTTCATCAAAAAATGGCATGAAAAAGTACTACACAGTGCCGATAGAGTGGTTGCTTTATCAAACAACATGAAAAAACGATTGGCTGATTATGTAGTATCAGAGAAAAACATGCACGTGATTTCAATTTGGTCAGATTCCCGGGAAATCAAACCACAATTGCAAAAACATGCCCGATATCTTTTACCCAAAGGTTGGCAATCAAAGTTTATCATCCATTATTCTGGGAATTTA
>CAZIQX010000097.1:0-2573 GCA_964541325.1 uncultured Chitinophagales bacterium
CAAGTCTTTATTCAAGGCTTGCCTTACTTTTTATTTCTCGTTTCCGGACACCAGTAATTTTAAATCAATGAGTTGAGGATATAGTTTTATGAATTCCACGTTTTATACACTTTTCTTACTTATTTTGTTTTTGATAGGATGTAACTCAAACACTCAAATTTCCCAAACTATGGACAAACCTAACTCAAACTCCGATTTTGCCTATTCGAATTCTGATTTGGAACCCAAAGTAACCGGGATAGGCGGTATATTCTTTTTCTCTGAAAATCCAGATGAAACAAAATCATGGTATACTAAGAATCTCGGATTGGAAGTTAATCAATGGGGTTCTAGCTTTGAGTTTCGCAATGCCAATCGACCTGATGAGATAAACTATATGCAATGGAGTCCGTTTAAACAGGGAAGTTCGTATTTCTCCCCTTCAAAAAAAGAATTCATGGTTAATTATCGGGTTCAAAATCTGGAAGGCTTACTAAAAAAACTAGAAGCCGAAGGTGTTACAATTTTGGATAAGGTTGAAACCTACGACTATGGGAAATTTGTGCACATTATGGATGCTGATGGTAATAAAATTGAATTATGGGAACCCGTGGACAGCGTTTTTACGGCAATGGGGCTACCTACAACGAAATGACGAAGTAAATATGGATAACTTTTTATATTCTTAAGATACAACCTTGAATGTTCGTTAGATAATTTTACGACTTAGTTTGACTCACAATACTTTTTTGCATGATAAGTCCTATTGTACTTTCAAAACTTATGGGAATTAAGTATCTAACGTACATGTCGAAATCTCTATATCATCAAGAATTCAAGACACAAAAATCTCTAGACATTAAAGTCCGAAAAATAAATGGCTCGTGTAATAGTATGGTATCTCACGGACAAAAACATCCGTGAGATATTGGATATAAAACTATTTAATCAACATCATTTTTCCGGTTTTTACCACTTCACCGGCTCTAAGTTGATACAAATAGACCCCACTTGCCAATCGAGAGGCATCAAAACGAATATCATAACGACCGGATAGTTGTGCTTCATTATTTACTAACGTAGCTACTTTACGCCCCAAAACATCAAACACAACTAACGAAACCTGCATCGGTTTTGATAAAGTATAAGCAATCGTAGTGCTTGGATTAAAAGGATTTGGATAATTGATTAGCAAACTAATTTCGTTTGGAATCTCATCAATCTCAAACGCATCTTCAACCGAAACTGATGGTGAAAATCCTGTTCTCCATCGCCAAATTCCTTCAGAGCCTAAACCTAAAATTAAGGTTGAGTCATCGTTTGTAAACGCTTTAATTTCTGCTAAATAAGATCTACTTACAGAGGTAAATCCGTAGGTAACGTCTTTTAATTGCATCCCTGATTGAATCAATGAAATCTGCTCCCTTGATGCAGTACTATATCTGCGGTCGTTACCAGTAGCCATCAAATACTCATCATCAGAAATCGGGAATATCACATTTGCTGATCGTTCGGCATGAACTTCTGTAAAATCTTGAAGATTATTTGAGAAATAAATGCGATTACTAGCAATGAAATGTAATTTATTATCCGCCCACTCGATATCATTTACTGTAGATTCAAATTCAGGTGTAAAAATGGGTTCAAACGATTCTGCCCCGTCTGTTGATTGATATAAAGCGGCTTCGCCATTTTCAACATCTAAACCAATGTACAAATTACCATCAGGATCTGATCCCATCGCATAAGTAAGTCGATTAACAGGTAATCCTCGCTGACCTTGAATTTGAGTCCAGGTACGTCCACCATCTTTACTCGTAATCACATAACTAGCATTATTGGTGGATTGTTCACGTTCTCCGTAAACGGCGATAAGTGTATGATGCTCAGCAGAATACGCCATTTTGAATATAAGTGCGTTTCCACCTGTCACATAGTTTAATGCTGTAACCCGAGTCCATTTTTCACCTCCATCAACTGAATGATAAAACGAACCGGAATACGAACCGGCTAGTAATGTATCCCCTTTCATGAGAACTACACGATTTAAAAAAGTTGGCGCTGAATCCTGCCGAACCCACGTTCTTCCAAAGTCATCACTAATCACAACTTTACCAGTTCCTACGGCAATTATGCGTCCATTTGATAATTGAACAGCATCTCTGTAAGTGGCACTTAAAGAGTCAGGTGTAATTTTCTCCCAAAAGCGATATTGTTCTGTTCGAACTTGAATAGGGTCACCGAAAAGGGTGTCGTTCTCTACAATGGCATTCACGCGTGTCTGATAAAAGGTATTAGGACGCAAACCAGTAATTTTCAAAACAGGAAATGCTTCCATTGTATCTTTATTTATAGTGATTTTTGAGGACTCAATTCGATCTTCACTTAACACATCAGCATAAACTTGCACTGTTTTACCTCTTGGAATCATGCGACCCTGAATTTCAATAAAAGCTCCTGTTTTAGTAGAATCATCGGCATCGGTACGAATAATTGCAAGGGTTTGAACCACAGGATTGGTTTGAAAAGCAGCTGTATTAATTCTGAAAAAACCGTCACGGCGAGAAACGTATAAGTAGCCATTATGATAATCC
>CAZIQX010000097.1:2583-4106 GCA_964541325.1 uncultured Chitinophagales bacterium
TAATCCATTTCCTGAATGCGAGCACCCGATAAAATTTCCTGTTGTGAGAGTTCTGCTACTTTTTCAACGGTTTGACCTAAATTCCCGGTAAAATAGATAGCCAAATCAGTTGCCATAAATAATCTGGAACCATCTGTTGACATCCATTTAACCATTTGATTACCTAACGTTTCATGCGATATGAGTTTTGTTGGCTGTCCGTTAGCACTTATTCGATAAACACCCATTCCATCTGCTTCGGTGCTTTCTGTACTTGCCAAAATGGTTGTATCTACATAGATGGAAGTTGTTACCTTTCCAAACGTATTGCTAAACGCACTGCCATTAAACAATACTCTAAACGTTTGTCCGCCATCATAGCTGATTACATTACCTGAAAGTAAGGTATCCCCTTTCACAAAAGGTTTATCTGTAATCGCACCTGCCAAACCGCTAACAGTTGAGAACGTTTTTAAAGTATCACTCGAAACTTCAAGTGTTCCGCCACGGGTTATTATATATCGAGACCCAACTTGGGCTATATATTCATAATTTGTACTCGATTTTATCACTCTTCTTTGCATAAAATCTGAGCTATATTCCACAATCTCGGCAGATGTTTGAGTGGGCGAAACATGATTGCGATTAATAGTGAATATTTTAAAATCAGGTCCGGAAACCGCTGAAACCGGAATCAAACCGCGATTAAATCTATCAAAACGATTTGCTTTCCAAGATTTTCCGCCATCAGCTGAATAATGGTGGCCATCGAATAATGTAAAAGCCCACGTTGTATCACTATTTTGATAACTGTAACGGGTATTTCGAACGCCAAGAGGTGAAATAACCGGTGTAAATTGTTCCCCATCCTTACTTCTGTAAATTATGGGTAAACGCGGTTCTGTTTGAGACCCTTGAATTGCCGTACTAAGTATGGTGTTGGTGCCCAACTGAATGACATCAAATACGGAATGAGGTTGAGATACTTGCCAGGAAGCCACTTTTTCCCAAGTATCGAGCTCATCATTAAACTTAAACAAAGAGGACGTACTTACAGCGAATAATTCGCCGTTTTGTAGCATCAATTTTGTGTTTTGATTTTCAAAATCAGATAAACCAAATGATGTAACCCATCTGGAACCTACTTTTTCGTAATGCTGACTAATAAAATCGTATTTAGATGTTAATAATAAACGTCCTTTATACTCGATAAATCCACCTGTAATGGCTAACGTATTGGGAAATCCACTATTCGTGATTTGAACAAAGGATTTAAGGGTATCAACCGAATAAAATAAAACCTGATTTCCTGAATTCGAGCCCGATGAAAACAGCGTATCGTTGTAAAAAATGGCGTTTTTCACAAAATGACGCAGCACAGGTTGATAGTCCGTCCACGTTTTGCCGGAATCCGCCGACCAGGAAGCGGAACCAAATCCCTTCATTAAAATCCAACGATCCCAAGCTTTAATGAAATTAAATGGTTCATCGGGCACGGTAATTTGTTGAAATGTTGCGCCGGAATCGTACGACACAAACATGGT
>CAZIQX010000097.1:4116-6833 GCA_964541325.1 uncultured Chitinophagales bacterium
AGTAATATATATACGAGGAGGACGATTGCGGGGGATTTTGTGGTAATAAATAAGGTTGAATCCTGATAAAAAACTTCTTTTATAGCGCGATCACTTGGAATGGACTCTTCGCCTGTTTGCCAGGTTTTACCGGAATCGCTACTTGTGGAATAACCGTTAAATTCATGTAATCCAATCAGTTTACCGTTATAATTCAAGAATTTGCTAATCGCATTATCCTGGGTTGGATTGTTTCCGTTGAAATTTTCCCAAATCGAAACGGATTGGGCTTGGGTTTGAAGGGTAAACAGTAAGACAATAAAAACAGATTGTAACAAGACTCGCATGGAAAAGGCATTCGTTAGTGTTTCAAGGAAAAATGCCTGATTACTCGAAGTTTTTCCATACTCCGAATGGAGTAGATTCAAAAACGTAGCCACGAATACACGAATACGATCAACGGAGTTAGAATTCAGTACAATCTTATCATGAATTAAAACGTGAAGTAAGTTGTTGTTCCATATCTAAGCTTCAAAAAAATCTCTACTTTATCTGTGTTTAATTTAATCTGTTTAGTCTATGAAAGAGCTCAAAAAAGAAGATATCAATCAGGAAATTTTCGATTTATACGATTATTATGCGCACAATAAACTTTCCCGCTCTGAATTCATTGAAAAGTTGGGACAGTATGCTGTTGGAGGAATTACAGTTGCAGCACTTCTTCAATTTATGATGCCTGATTACGTTTCTGCTATTCAGGTAAAGCCCAACGATGACCGTCTGATATCAACTTATGTGGAATACGATTCGCCCAAGGGTGGCAAACCCATGCGTGGACTTCTTTCGTATCCCAAAAATGTTGAAGGCAAATTACCCGGCATTATAGTGATTCACGAAAACCGCGGACTCAACCCTTATATCGAAGATGTAGCTCGTAGAGCAGCATTAGAAGGTTTCGTCACTTTTGCTCCGGATGCATTAACTCCACTTGGTGGATATCCGGGGAATGATGATGA
Organism: uncultured Chitinophagales bacterium; assembly: GCA_964541325.1. Lineage (GTDB taxonomy): Bacteria > Bacteroidota > Rhodothermia > Balneolales > M1805 > M1805. The sequence continues at coordinate 5,112 of CAZIQX010000097.1, forward strand.
AGGACGCGACATGCAACGCAAACGAGACCGAATGGAAATGCTCGAAGATTTCATTGCAGCATTTGATTTCCTAATACAACATGATAAGTGCACCGGTAAAATTGGTGCTGTTGGATTTTGTTTTGGCGGATGGATTGCTAACATGATGGCCGTTAGGATTTCAACACTCGCTGCGGCGGTTCCATTTTATGGAGGTCAGCCTAGTGCAGAAGAAACCGCTCAGATACAAGCGCCCTTACTCATCCATTACGCCTCGCTCGATACTCGAGTTAATGCCGGTTGGGATTCCTATAAAACTGCATTGGATAAACACCAAAAGCAGTATGAAGTTCATTTTTATGAAGGTGTAAATCATGGATTTCACAATAACACAACCCCACGATACGATGAAAATGCAGCTAAACTGGCTTGGGAACGAACGATTGCTTTTTTTAAGGAAAAAATGATATAAGGATCTTGCTGAAAGCTGTCTTAACTTAGACTTCAACTTTCAGCAAGTATTCATTTATCATCATTTTATCAAAGTCATTTTTTTCTGGAAAACTCTTTTTCCGGCCTCGAAACGATATACATAAACACCGCTTGCCCAGCTACGAGAATCTACCCGAATATCGTGTTTTCCTGCCGTTAATTATAACTAGTTGAAGCTTTTTTGCAATCTAAGAAATCAATCAGAATTATCAGCTACATCTCAACACAAACAACCGTAACTTCGCAAAAAACTAAAACCTTCTACTTGAATCTTTTCATCATGAAATCTTTCGAAATTTATCAACCAACTCGCATCTTATTCGGCGACAATCACTTACAAACCTTTGCTAAACGTGCAGCTGAATTTGGTAGCCGAATGTTGATTGTAATAGGCGGTGGTTCTGTTAAACGATTAGGCTATCTCGATACCGTAACGAACGCTTTAAACGCCGAAGGAATCGAGACCATTGTTTTTGAAGGCATTGAAGCCAATCCTGATGCTGAAACCATTAATAGAGCGGCAAAAATTGGAACCAAATTTGGCGCCCAAGCTGTTTTGGCCTTTGGCGGTGGTTCCGTTATGGACGCATCCAAAGCAATTGGCGGACTCATCTACATGAACGAACCTGATATTTGGCCGTTTACCAACTCAATGCCTCGCTCTGGAAAAATGAGTGGTTCTCTACCCATTTTAACCATTGCAACTACAGCAGCAACTGCTTCAGAAATAACCGCTTACGGAGTTATCTCAAATCGAAAAGTGAAAGGCAAACAAACCATTGGGTACGAATTCATGAAACCGAAACTTTCATGGATGAATCCGGCATTTACTACCTCTCTTCCCCTCGAAACCACCCGCGATGGCGCCGCTGATATCATGAGTCACGTATTCGAGAACTACCTATTAGGTGGAAATTCCAGTCCTTTAGCCGATCGTTACACCGAAATGATTTTGCAAACTGTGATAGAAAGTCTACCTGCCTTAGAAAAGGATTTATCGAATGTTGAGCTTCGTGGGATTTTGCTTAGGGCTTCCGATTCAGCGCTCAACGGTTATCAAACAGCCGGACGCACACCTGCTGCGTTTGTCATGCACAACATGGAACATGCACTTAGCGGGTACAATCCCGATTTGGCTCACGGACGAGGTTTAGCTACACTTTACCCCGCATTTTTTTCATGGATGATTGACCAAGGAAGAGCCGTTGAACGATTTGCTCAATTGGGACGCCGCTTATTCGGCGCAACCGG
>CAZIQX010000097.1:6843-9140 GCA_964541325.1 uncultured Chitinophagales bacterium
GGAAACGATACCGAAGCCGCAAAAAGTTTTGTGGAATCGTTTACCGAATGGTTACAGGAAAACGGCTTATACCAAAGTCTGAGCTCGTTAGGAATCCCCGCTGAAGCTTTCGCCGAAGTGGCTGACTATTGTATCAAAGTGTATGGTGGCGGAAAAGCGATTCAGGCACTTGGAGCAATTTCAAAGGAAGATATCGTGGAAATCTTTAATCGCACCGAAAAGCAGGGATAAGAAACGTCGTAAAGGTTCAGAGTTTTAAAGGTTTAAAGATTATATGTGCATTGAACAACATTACTTTACACCTTTAAACCTTTACGAATCAATACCTATTTCCTTTGGGCAAGCCCCTCACTCAATCAAATAAGAAAACCGGATGTTTTGTTACGACTATCAGTTCAAAATCATATTGAATTAGATTGTACTTTCGTTCGGGTCGGGCTGCTTTGGGGTCGTCGATTCCTCCTCCGTGCTTTTTCGAAAAGGTCTGAACGTTAAACACCCCCATTTCAGACTTCACATTTCCAAAACCAAACACCTTATCACTTAGAACTTTTCTGAAAAAGCACCAAGCCCGCCGCATCCCTCTTGCATGCTTGAGTTCACGTACACCTGTTTTAAGTTACTGAATCAGCATTTTGAACTATGAATTTTTGCTAGTTTAACCTAAGATGATTTCTCGATTGAGACTCAACAAAACTCGGATAGAAATCATGAAAACTATACTTTCGCTCACAATTATCGCATTTTGTTTTATTGCAATGAGCTGCCAATCAACCACAAAAAAAATGAATACTAACTCCACTTGGCAAGTCGATTTTTTCGATGATTTCGAAACCTTTAATCCCGAAAACTGGCAAGATCAGATGATTTGGGTGAATAATGAACATCATTGTTATGTACCTAACGGCGAGCACGGAACACGCGAAGTGAGCAATGGAACGCTCAAGCTTCGAGTGATTGACCTCGGCGAACCTTGTGAGTGTACCAATTTTGACGTTAAAAGTGGCGCTCAGCATCCTGATACTCGTTATGTGGCCGGACGCATCATCTCAAAAAACAGAAAAGAGTTTATCAAAGGAAAATGGACGGCTCGATTGAGAGTGAAAGACAGCGGTCAGCCCGGGATGTTTCCTGCGTGGTGGCTGTTAGGTGCCCGAAACAATGAACCACCGGTAGAAGACGACGATGAAACCGTATGTTGGCCGTTAACCGGTTCAGGGGCAATTGACATTTTTGAGCATCATAGTGATGGCGGACGCGATCATTACGCAGCTCGTGCTATTGTTAGCTTGGGTGAGTGTCAGAAAGGTGATTGGCAAGGACAAATGTTGGTTCAGGCTGCTAAATTAGGTGATTGGCACGATTATTCTGTGGAATGGGAAGGCAGCGATTTGGTGTTCAGATTGGATGAAAATGAAGTGTATCGCGCTGAGGGACATGGAGATAACTACCCTGAACCAATGTTTGCTATTTTAAATTTTGCCAAAATTAATGATTCCCCAATGACCCAAAACTGGGAAATGGAAGTGGATTGGGTAAAGCATGAGTATCGAAAGTAGAAGCGAGAATAAATAAATGATTAGAAGTGCTGCTTTTACACTAATGATTTTGGGGTCAATCTTTTTGGGATGTTCAAAACAAATCGAACCTACAACTCAGCCACTCACCGGACTTTGGTCACTTCACATCATGGAGCAACAAGATTCCACTTTAGGCGACTGGAAACCTTGGAAAGGTGGCATGCAGGGTTTTCTTTTATATGATGGTAACGGAAATATGGCCTTGCATTTAATGACAAAAGGCTATCAAGATTTTGATCTCGTTTTTCCGAATTTTACCGAGAACATACCTGAAAAAGCACTTAAACACCTAACCAATTCCTATGTGTATTTCGCCAACTATACCATTGATACAACATCACATATTGTAACACATCAACGAATTTCGCATTCAAATCCGGATGATTGGGGAAAAACTGTTCAACGGAGATTTTCTTTTAACGGCGACACGTTAGTTTTAGCTCCCGTTGAAAAATCGAATTCCGGCTTACGTCTCAAATGGCTTAGAGAGACTTCCAAGAACTAACTTCTGCAACGATTAGCCACCTTATTCGTTGCATTATTTACAACGAATAATTTTTAGTTGCGACGATTAAACCCTATATTCGTTGCATATTTTGCAACGAATGAAACTCTATATCCATCAATATCCTGATTGGCCCAATTTCTATTGGCAAACCGATGAAATTCTGAACTCACTAAGCGAGGTTCGGAATCTTCAAGGCCGGTTAATAGGCA
>CAZIQX010000097.1:9150-12184 GCA_964541325.1 uncultured Chitinophagales bacterium
TAATGGGCAAAATGGAAGCGCTTGGTTTTGACTTACGAAATGAAGCCTTATTGGAAACACTCACTCAAGATGTCGCAAAATCATCTGAAATTGAAGGTGAACAGTTGGATTTAACGCAAGTCCGATCATCTATAGCTCGAAAACTCGGTATTGAACTTGCAGGTGTTGTTGAATCGGATCGACATGTCGATGGCATAGTTGAATTGATGCTCGATGCGACTAAAAATTGTTTTTCTCCATTAACTAAAGAACGACTTTATGATTGGCATGCTGCCCTTTTTCCAACCGGTAGAAGTGGTTTTCACAGAATTAGAGTTGGTGCTTGGAGAACCGATGAATCAGGGCCCATGCGAGTGGTTTCTGGTTCAATGGGTCGAGAAAAAGTACATTTTCAAGCTCCAGAAGCTTCAATTGTTGATGAAGAAATGCGAAACTTTATCAACTGGTTTAATACGCCAAATAATTTGGATTTAGTGCTCAAATCAGCAGTTGCTCATATTTGGTTCTTAACCATTCACCCTTTCGAAGATGGTAACGGAAGAATAGCTCGTGCCCTAACAGATTTACTTCTTGCACGAGCGGATAACAGCAATCTTCGATTTTATAGTTTATCGGCTCAAATTCTGAAAGAACGAAAGCAATACTACGAGGTACTTGAACGAACACAAAAAGGTGACTTAAACATTACAAACTGGATTTCATGGTTTATGAATTGCTTAATAAGCTCTTTGAAGTCAACAGATATCACATTAAATCGAATTCTTCAAAAAGCGAGTTTCTGGCAAAAGCATGCTAAAACCATTCTAAATGAACGTCAAAAGAAACTAATTAATAAATTGCTTGATGGATTTGAGGGTAAACTTACGTCATCAAAATGGGCTAAGATTGCCAAATGTTCAAAAGACACGGCTATTCGAGATATCAACGACCTCATCAAAAAAGATGTGCTACAAAAAGAAAACGCTGGGGGTAGAAGTTCGAATTATGCATTAAATATCTAAACACTTACATGAAAGTAAGTAACTAGAAATTGATTCTTCATTTCAAATCTCAATAATAAACTTAATTAACAGTTAACCCTTTCCCACCACTAATTCAAAGTTAGAATATATACAACATATTGTTTTTATTTGGATTAGGTGAAATAATTAGCTATGCTCATCATCATTTTGTTTTCACCTTTCAACATGTTGTGCCTTTATGAGATATTCCATCACTTTGTTAGTGGTACATCCTTTCTTTTCACTCTTAGACCTTCCAGCTTTCACCACAAAAGCTGTCCCCATTCAAATTCATCAATTTCTCCAATTTGATGGCAAACCGAGCCGACAAAACATTGATGAAATACGCACAATCGCCGATTCATTATACGATTCCGGAGATTTTGATCACTATTCCCAACTCATTGATACCGCTTTTATTCTGTTCGAATGGAAAGCTCCGGAGAAGTTGGAAAAATCAATGTTTCTCAGGCAACCTACGAGCACATCAAGCACCAATTTGAATGCGATTACCGGGGCGAAATTGAAGCTAAAGGCAAAGGCAAAATTGGAATGTATTTTGTTAATGGTAGAATAAATAATGCGTAAGGCTTGAAGCTTTAAGAAGAGTAAAAATCCAAAGTTAAAATGTGTGGACTACAAAGTTTTTCCTACTTTGGATGAGTGCAATCACCAAATCTTTACATCATGCGAAAAACATCCTTTGGAACCATGAAAACCCTATTAGAAAAAGAGGGTCATATCATAGCAGAACACTTAACTTTTGACAAAGAAGGACGTGGTCATTCGCATGATAACTGGGAGATTTGTTATATCACAGAAGGTCAGGGAATCATTATTTCGGGCGAAGAAGAACATCATGTTAAAGAAGGTGATGTATGCAAAATTCCTCCACAAACCAAACATTGGATGAAACCCGAACCGTTTATGGAAATCTTATTGGTGTATTCGAGTAAGGCGTAATCATGGCAAAAATCTTCATCACAGGCTCAACAGATGGACTCGGTCTCTTAGCTGCCAAAGAATTGATTGGGATGGGGCATACTGTTGTTTTACACGCCCGTAACAAACAACGAGCTGAAGAAACGCAAAAAAATGTTCCTGAAGCAAACACTGTGTTAATCGCTGACTTTGAAAGCATAAATGAAACTAAACAGCTTGCCAATCAACTCAATAAACTCGGCACGTTTGATGCAGTGATTCATAATGCAGGAATTTATCGCGTATCCGGATTAAGTAAAGATGGACTGCCAAAACTATTTGCGGTGAACACCTTGGCGCCATACATACTTACAGCTCTTATGGAACGTCCCAAACGATTGATTTATTTAAGCTCACAAATGCATACTGGTGGTGTTGCCGATATTAATCGATTAGAGCAAATCCATCAAGGTAAAAACACACCTACATACTCTGATACCAAACTACACGACTTAATCTTAGCTCTAGCTGTTGCCCGAAAGTGGAAAGAAATATGTTCCAATGCCTTTGACCCCGGCTGGGTTCCTACCAAAATGGGCGGTTCTTCAGCTCCGGACGATTTAACAGCTGGCTATCAAACGCAAACATGGTTAGCAGTAAGCAACGAGACCAAAGCCCATGTTTCGGGTCACTATTTTCGTCATAAGAAAATTCAAACTCATCATCCTCAGGGAAATGATATAGCCATTCAAGAAAAGTTACTTCAGGTTTGCGAAAAAATTACAGGTGTGGCCTTTCCCTCATAAATCATATACAGTTCGCAAAATTGTATTTCACTTCCCTTTTTCTTGATACAAGAAAACACTAAATTGAATTTGATACTTTAACATTAAATCATTTTGCATGCCTGTTGATTATACCGTACCCACAAATACCCGAATTGGTCATGTTCACCTCAAAGTTGCCGATATTAAACGCTCATTAGAATTCTATTGTGGCTTGCTTGGTTTTGAACTCATGCAACAGTTGGGTAATGATGCCGCTTTTATTTCAGCGGGCGGCTATCATCATCATATTGGGTTAAACACTTGGTATTCTCGCAATGGCTCTCA
>CAZIQX010000098.1:0-12089 GCA_964541325.1 uncultured Chitinophagales bacterium
AATTACAGGTATGATGGTTGTCCGCCAATCCCGTAAAAACATAAAAATAATGGCCACTACGAGTAAAAAAGCGGTGAAAATGGTTTCTTGAACCTCACTAATCGACTGCCGAATGTATTTAGTTATATCGAATCCAATTCCCAATTCGATATCAGCCGGTAAATCGCGCTTGATCTGATCTACTCGTTTATAAAATTCATCAACGATGGCAATGTTATTCGCTCCGGGTTGAGGAACAATAACAACGCCCACCATAGGAATTCCATCGCGTTTTAAAACCGTTCGTTCATTTTCGGGTCCCAAACGGGCATAACCTACATCACGGAGGCGAATTTTCCGACCATTTTCTTCTCTGATAATCAAATTGTTAAAATCTTCCTCTGAATAAAGGCGGCCAATTGTTCGAACGGTTAACTCCGTATTATCTCCCTCCACACGTCCTGACGGTAATTCCACATTTTCGCGATTTAACGCATTTCGAACCTCAATGGGTGTAATAGAATAAGCTTGTAAACGTGCCGGATCGAGCCACAGACGCATGGAATAACGTTTTTCACCCCAAATCTGAATGGAACTCACCCCTGAAATGGTCTGTAAACGTTCTTTAAAGATGTTAATGGCTACATCTGTGAGTTCAAGTGTATTTCGGCTGTCACTTTTAACATTTAAGAAAACAATGGGTTGAGCGTCTGAGTCAGCTTTGGTTACGATGGGATTTTCAATGTCAGGCGGGAGATTACGCAAGGCTCGAGAAACGCGATCGCGCACATCATTTGCGGCATTATCAATATCAATTTCGAGTTCAAATTCTATGGTGATAGTACTGCGTCCTTCACGAGAAACCGAAGTTAAAGATCGAATACCTGCAATTCCGTTAATAGACTCCTCCAAAGGTTCTGTAATCTGAGATTCGATTACATCGGCGTTGGCCCCCACATAATTCGTGGAAACAGTAACAATAGGTTGGTCAACCGAAGGATATTCGCGAATTCCCAGATAGGTAAAACCAATAATTCCGAAAAGGATAATGGTGATAGACATCACCCATGCTAAAACCGGACGCTCGATACTAACGGATGATAAACTCATGATGGGAAATAATTATGGGTTGAAACATTCAATAAGATGGGATTAACGAACCGAAAATAGATTCGATTTAAACCGTACATCAACCCAAAAAATAGGGTTGATTCGAAAGAAGTCGGAGTTGACAAGGTCGTATCATGTAATCTTCTCAGCTCAAAACCACTATCGAAACAACCCTTCACGAGAGTAGGGAAACGGCTTTCAAACCTGAATCCCAGGGGATGTTTAGTGTTTGTTTGAATGTGGCTGGAAAAATACATACCTGAACTACTTGTTCTGCTAAAGTTTAAGCTTTTATAATAATTGTGCGATTAAAAAATCACTTAATTAAGAATATTTCGAATCTGAACAGGCATACCTTTTCGAACCTGTAAAATTCCGGTTACAACCACAGAATCTGAAGCAGTTAACCCTTTTGTTACTTGAACATTTAGATCTGTTCTTACACCTGTTTCGATAATTTTTTCATCAATAAAACCATTTTTATAAAGAAAAACTTTTTGTCCTTTTAATTCGGGCACAATGGCTTGAGAGGGCACTAAAAGGGCATTTTCAACAGAGTCAATGGTGTAGGTGATGTAGGCAAAGAGCCCGGGAAGAAGACGCGCCTCACGATTATTAAAACGAGCACGCATCACAACAGTTCTTGTATTGATGTCAATCTGAGGCTCAATAGCATAGATTTCAGCCTGATATTGGGTATCTCCATTTGAAACAGAAAAAGTAATGGTGTCTCCAGGTTTAACCCGATTAAAATATTTTTCTGGGACAGAAAATTCGAGATTAAGCACATCCAAATTCTGAATAGTAGCCGTTTGAACTGAAGGTGTTAAGTAAGCGCCGTTGCTGATTTGGCGCAGACCAATAATACCATCAAAAGGTGCTCGAACTTGTGTTTTTTCAATTTTTGCTTTTGTTTCATCGATTTGAGCTTGCAATACATTAACGCGATTTTGCGCTTGGTCGAACTGTTCTTGAGAGATTCCACCTTTATCAAAGAGTTGTTTTTGGCGTTCTAATGTTGTTTCAGCAAAACTTTTTTCGATTCGGATTCGATCGAGTTGAGCAACTAAGTCTTTGTCATTTAATTGAAAAAGCAACGTTCCTTTTTTAACATATTCGCCTTCTTTAAAGTAAATATCAGTCACTTTTCCGCTTGATTCCGAAAATAAAGCAGTTTCTTCACTTGCCAACAAGGTTCCTGTAGTTTGTATAGAGTTGGCCAAATATTGACTTTTGAGTACATATACATCAACTGGGAGAGCGCCGGAATTGGATGATGAGCGTTCGGGGGCAGGAATCAGCGAAGTGGCCTCAGCTGAAAATCGCGACCAAATAAAAATCACTGCCAAGAGTGCTGTTGCACTTATCAGTGCCGTCAATTTTGCTTTATTAGACATCAGAGTAAACTAATTTTCTACCTCATTAATACTGCGAGTGGTAAGTTTAGCAAGCAAATCGCTGATTTTCATGTAAATCATTCCCCTAAATCATCTTTTTTACAAAACATAGACGATTTCAAAGGCATTTAACATGTATTAACGAGTTACGCGAATATATCATCATTAAAAATTATAGCGAATGCCTTGGCGAATAATGTGAACGAGTTTAAGGGTGTTCGTTTGTTGACCCGGAACCGCAGTGAACTGATAACCAAATAGGAAAACAAAATGATGAGAATAGGCTCTCAAACCCACATAAACCCGGTTTTGATCAATATTGTTGTAAGCCACTCTTTCACCGGTACACAATAAAATTTCATTACTTAGGTCCGCACGGAGATCCCATTGTGGGGTTTTGTATATGGACTCTTCAAATCCTAAACGAAAACGATACCTCAATTGAATAAATGAAGTAGTTGATGTGTGAAAATATCGTTGCTCGAAACGAAAACGTGTTTTCAGTTGGGTTGATGCAATCGGAATATTCCAAAACAGGTCTTGATGAGGCCGATGTTCGTAACCGGAATTATCATCGTTAAAAAAGTAAGCATATCCTGCTCCGAATCGAAGATTTGGCGTAACTGAATAGCGTACTGAGGGGCGCACAAACGATTGGAAATGATTGGCATAGCCGTCTTCAAATCGAATTCCCGCATCCATAAACAGCTTCCATTGGTCATTTATGGAGTAATTCAGATAGTATTGTGTCCATGTTTGTTGATGATGAGTCGTTCCGGATTGGGAAAAAACGGGAAAGCTAATCACCAAAAAAACAAAAAATGAAAGCACAAAGCGACGATATTCAGGCACGTTTTATTAGTTGGGTTGATGTAGATGCGTATTCGCGAACTTAAATAATTCAGCGGTTTAAGTCAGTAACCTTAGTTACCCAATGTTATTTTACCTGAAAAACTAAAAGTGGCTCTGTTTTTCCCTTAACACTCAACGGTTTAAGCGCTTCCGTTTGTGTTTCATCATGATTCAAATGCTCATGAACCTGTTGTGTTATTAAAATTTCATCACGTCGGGCTGCTGAACAAAGACGCGCTGCTGTGTTCACTACATCACCAATTACGGTATAATCCATGCGATCAAAAGAACCAATATTTCCGCAAATAACAGCACCAAAATTAATGCCAATGCCAAAATAAAGTGGTTGCAAACCTTGTTCTTCTCTGAACTGATTAAATAATTCTAAACGCGTTCTCATTTCCTGGGCAGCTTTTACGGCACGCTGTGCGGGGTGTTCTTTACCTGCTTCGTGATTAAAAACCGCCATAATTTCGTCACCAACGAGTTTATCCACTTGCCCATCTTGCTCATAAATGCAATTAATCATGGCGTTGAAATATTGATTGAGCGTTTCCACGACTTCCTCGGGGGGATTTTTCTCCGAAAAACTGGTAAAACCCCGAATATCACTAAAGAAAATGGCGGAATCTCGTTTAAAACCGCCAAGACGTGCCGTACTTTTATTGGCGGATATTAATTCCAGTACATCACGACTCACATAACGAGTGAAGGTTTCCTTCATGCGATTTACTTCGGTGATATCGTCAAAAGAGAATACAAATCCTGATTTATCCTTACTTAACTCCATTCGAGATTGAATCGGATTAGCTATCACTTTCAATAATCGAGGATTGGATGCCGATAAGACGAGACCTTCAGCAGCAAGTGCTTGTTTTTTCTCAATAACTTCATTTAAAAAACGACGAACTTGACTCGTAATCGGAATGGAATCAAACAAGTTTACGAGTTTTTCACTCCCCGGTGTTTTAAACCACTCTTCCGCTTTTTCATTGGCTAGAAGTACGTTCATTTCAAAATCTGTGGCAATAATGGCACTCGAAGTTGAGTTTAAAATAGAATCGTTTAAGTCGAGTAATTCTTTTTGAAATAAAACATGGTCGAGTCGTTCGAGCGCAATTCCAATTAATTGTGCAACCACAGTTATGAGTGAGGCATCAATTGTTTCAAACTTGGTGATTCCTTTACGCGATTCTTTATTCAGGAAAAAAAGCGTTCCATAGCGCTGCGAACGCGAAAAAATGGGCTGTTCGAGCTTATCAATAATGGGGAATCCGGATAATTCCGAAAATAGGGGGGCTACATCCACTTCGTCTTTATAGCGGAGTAGTAACTCTAATTCTGCTTCTGTGGAAAGGCCAAAAGAATAGAGATAAGATTGATTACCGTATTCAACAGACAACAAGCCCGATGATGCATTAACAAATCCGGCTGTGCGGAATAATACATCTTCAAGCTTATTCAAAAAATGAAGTTCAGAATGAATGAGCTGATTGATTTCTTTAATTTGCTCTGTGAAGAGCTCAAAACGTTGTAGCTCAATATTCATAATCGAAAAAACGTCTTAACCGGTAACATCTTTTGCAGTGGCTGCTTTTTGAGCATATTTAAACAGCCCCATAATGGTAAACGTTTTTTCGATAGTGGGTGAGAGATTGGTGAAATACAGTTTTCCGTCAACTTCTTGAAGGCGTTCAATAATTTCAATCAAAATTGAAATGCCGATTGAATTCACCACACGCGATTGTTCAAGGTTTAAAACCACTTTTGTAATGCCTTGATCGATGTATTTATAGGCTTCTTCTGCAATAGCTTCGCCGCCGTTGATATTAATATATCCATTGGTTTCAATCACCAAATGATTGTTCACTACTGTCGATGTCAAAGAGAAATCTTGACTCATAATATTGCTAGGCTTGATTTAAGTGTAAGTACATATAGATTTTAGTCCCGCCTTTGCCGGACTCAATTTTAAAATCGTCTGAAAGTGTTTGCATGAGTTTGATGCCCCAGCCACGTTTGTAATCCCCACCAATTTTTTCATCAATATTGGGGTCATCAACTAAGGAAACATCAAATCCATGGCCATAATCACGCACAAAAATAAGCAAATGATCGTCGGAAAGGTCAAATTCTATTTTAATTTGATTTCGTTTGGTTTGCGCGTGCTCAATGGCATTAATAATAGCCTCATTAACAAGCATTTTCGCTTCTTCTACTTTGTCGAGCTGAATGTTGCCCTCTGCACACAAACGTTCGAGACCGGCATGAGCAACCGTTTCGATATCTGCGATACAAGGTAAAGTCATGGACATTTTTAATTTACGCGACATAAAATCATATAAACCCATGTTGTCTGTCTCAATTTTACACACCACAAAGAATCTGCAAGGAAACGAACGTTATTTTACACCTTTCAGCCCCATTTGTTTATGCACTTAGATAATGCGGAATTTTAGGCATAAAAAAAACATGAAAAGTGAAGTTTTTTAGGATGATATCACGTTTGAGGCAAGGAAATCAAAAATTTAATATCGATGTGCTCGGGTGTTTCTATCGAAACTCAACGGCAGGTACTTTTAAAAACAAACCAAGAGGTAGTCTAAAACATAATTCCCTTTATCAATTTTTAATTAGAATTGATGCTTTCAACGAGGGAAATCCATCAAAAAACGATACATAGAACAGCTTTACTAAATCAAATCACCTGATTTAAGCAGATTTTGTAAAGTTTTAAAAGAAAGGGCAAGGAATATATCGTTCAAAGTTTTAAATTCTGCCTCTCAGGCAGTCGAATTCAGCCGACTGATTCGTTTGTTTTTCGAAACGTAATTGATACAGGGGTGCCTTGAATGCGTTACATCATCTTTTTGACGGGAATGTTTTTCTTTTTGGGGAATCATGTTAAGGCTCAATTTGCAACGGTTAACGAATCTTCTGAAGCAATAAACCTTGCTCCCTTTATTTATTATTTGATTGATGACACAGAATCACTAAATCTGCAAGATGTAGTATCCATTCCATTTGATTCATTAAAAAAAAATAAAGCTGTTCGTCCCATTTTTGGTTTTAATAGTAAACCTCATTGGCTGAAAATCGAACTGAAAAATCCGGATTCGGTAGCCATTCCACGAAGCATACTTGTTGGAAACAGTATGATTCATCATATTGATTTTTATCATGTTGTTAACGATTCTGTTATTTTAGAAAAGAGAACAGGGGCTCAAGTACAAGTTTCCAAGCGCGATTATCAACTAGACGAAATTTTTGTAGATGTTAGCATACTTCCGGGTGTCAATACCTTTGTGATTCGCTATCAAACAGAATCAGCGTTGGCACCTGAACTTTTTTTGTACAAGCCCAATCAGGTTTACAGCAGTTATTTTGAAGAAATTCCCTATTTCGCGTTTTTGATTGGGATTTTGATTTTTTCGGTACTGTATAATCTCGTTATTGCTTATGTGGTTAAAGACAATAACTATCTGATTTTCGTCTTAACTCAGTTTTTATACATGATTGTAGTTCTGGCGTTGAGCGGTTTGGGGCAAACGTATATTTGGGACTCATTCACCTACTACACCGGCGAAATTCATCGTTTTAGTTTGTACTTCGGAAGTGCCTGGAGCATGATATTTTCTATTCGATTTTTGGAGACTAAAATAGGCACCCCAAAATTGCATGTGTTTTTTTCATGGATGGCAGGTGTATTGTTTGTGCTTTCCGGAATTACCTTATTGGGTTTTTATGAGCAGTTTTCAGCAATAGGTACGCTGATTTTAATGATCGTAATCATTTTTACATTCGTGGCTTCAATTATCCGCTATCGACAAGGATATAAGCCTGCCCGCTTCTTTTTACTTGCTAAAACACTGCTTTTATTTGCTGTATTCATCAATTTTTTAACATCGCTTCAGTTAATTCCTTATGTGACTTTACTCGTAAAATCGCATTTTATTGCTGGTGGACTCGAAGCTATTTTACTTTCCTTCGCTTTGGCTGATCGAATAAAAATAATTACTTACGAAGCGGAAAAAGCTAAAAATGCTCAATTACAGGAAAAAATTCGTGCAGAACAAGCTGAATATCGCGCCAAAACGGCAGAATTACAGGCTCATGCTGCTGAAATACAAGCAAAAGCCGTAGAAGCAGAAAATCAACGAAAAACGGAAGAGTTGGAACAGGCACGCAAAATGCAATTAGCCATGTTACCTAAACTTCCGCCTTTTATGGACTCCTTTGATGTTTCGATGTACATGAAAACGGCCACTGAAGTTGGAGGTGATTACTACGACTTTTTTCCTCAGCAAGACGATTCCTTGATGATAGCTTTTGGGGATGCATCAGGTCACGGACTCACAGCAGGGGTAATGGTTACGATTACGAAAACGGCACTAACGTTTATGCCTACCGATTCACTTCCGTTGTTAATGAAATTACTGAATAAAGGAATTTATGAGATTCGTCCTAATCGGATGAACATGGCTATGCGATTACTGCATGTAAAGCAGGCTGAGTTGGTTATGTCAACAGCTGCCATGCCTGATGTGGTCATTTATCACGCTAATAGCAACACATGTGAGTTGATAACTCAGCCCGGTTTGCCTTTAGGTTCAGTGCGTTCGGCTGATTTTGATGAAATTCATCTTCCCCAATTACAGCAGAACGATATTTTAGTGATGGTGTCAGACGGTATCATCGAGCATAAAAACGAACAAGAAGAAGAATTTGGGTACGAGCGATTACAGCAGACCATTATTGTTAATGCTGCAAAAAACGGAGATGAACTTATTGATGCTTTGCTGAAAGAGATTGATTCATTTGCGTCTTTAGATACTATTGAAGACGATTTATCTTTCTTGGTAATGAAGAAGAAGTGATAAACCCAAAAGAAAGTCATCAACAGAGTGTTGATTTTTTTCCTGCCATAAACGTGCATTTGATTGGAAGTCACGCTTAGTCTTAAATCAACTTAAAATCACAAAAAGAGCCAAAATAATAGCAATCAGGGCACTCATGCTTTTCCAGGGATAACCCACGGGATAATATTTTTCAGATTGATACAACATGTAATAGGCCATACTTGCATAGCTTATCAACGTGGCAATCGCAGCGCCAACCAAACCTGCTAAAGGTAATAATATCAGATTCGCTGCAATGGTTATTGCTGCGCCCAAAAACGTTGCACGTGGCAATAATGCTGTTTTTTCTGCTAATACGATGCCGGCGGTTAGATGCGTGTACCATAACTGAAACCAATACGCAATGAGTAAGTAAGGCACAATTTCAAGGCCTGACCAATATGCTTCACCAATTAAATAAGCATCTAAAAATGGAATACGAATAGCAGCAATTTCTTCTTTGAATAATCCTACTGCTAAAACGAGTAAAGCTGCAACGCCGTTAATGGCCAGAAAACTGCGCGAAAACAATTGTTTAGCCTGATTACTTTTGTGGTTACTCATATAAAAAGGTTGCCAGGCCATGCGGAACATTTGAATGAATAGCATCATAAAAATGCCCAACTTATACGAAGCGTTATAAATCCCGGTCAATTGTTCAGCTGAAACCCCGGCTCCATATAATTTTTGAATCGTTTCTTGGGATAAATTATTGATTAAAAAACGATCAAGAACTTCATTTACTGCATAACCAAGTCCGGCAGGAATGTAAGGCAACCCAAAATGAAGCGATTTCCTGATAAAAGACACATCCAATTTGAAAACTAATTTCTCGAATGTTAGCAACCAAACAAGGCTTGTTGTAGCAGTAGAAGCAATCAAATTACTGAGTAGAACGGCTTCAAGACCCATACCTTTAAACATGACAAAATAGATATTTAGCCCAAGATTTATAATGACATTTGAGACGCGTAATAGCATGAACCACAATGCTTTACGTTGTAAACGAAGCTGAGCAAACGGAATGGCTGACCAAGCATCTAAAACCACAATCCCAAGCATCATTTCAAATATAAAATTGGAGTCGTTTTGTAGGGCTAAAACGGGTTTTAAGAAAGGAGAACTCACCCAAAAAAATCCAATTAGGAGGAGTGTTACCCCCAAAACAAGCGATTGTAATTGCTGATATACACGTTTGCGCTCCGATTCTTCAGCGCCATAACGTAAAAAGGTGGATTCCATCCCAAATGTAAAAATCACATTCAGAAAAATCATGGCTCCATATACCAAACCAATAATTCCGTATTCAGCAGGTGCAAAATATTTGGTATAAAAGGGAACGAGTAAATAGTTCAGAAAACGTGAAACTACCGTGCTGATTCCATATAAAACGGTGTCACTAGCTAATTCACGCAGTCGTGCCAACGTAATTATCCCTTGGCTTGTTTGTGGAGTTCTTCCAATGCCCGAACCGCTAACACATAACTTTGAGCTCCAAATCCTGATATTAGGCCATTGCAAACCCCGGCTGTTAATGAAGTATGTCGAAACGCTTCACGAGCATGAATATTGGAAAGATGAACTTCCACTTTGGGAATGTTTAACATGTCGAGGGCATCACGAATAGCCACAGAGGTATGTGTAAATCCGCCAAAATTTCCAATAAACCCTTCTGCCTCAGGCTGATGCACTAATTCGTGAAGCTGTTCGATAATTTCTCCTTCGTGATTACTTTGAAAAAAGGCAAACTGATGACCAGAAAATGATTGGATAAGTAAATTAGCGATATCATCCCAAGTAAGTGAACCATATTGGGTTGGGTCGCGTTTGCCCAACATGTTCAAATTAGGGCCATTGAGTACAAAAATGCGCATTAATTGAGTTCCTTTCGGATAGATTCTGCGATTGCAAGCATTTCTTCCTTGCTAAATTCCTCTTTATGGCGTCCTAATGCCACTAATTGTGAATCAGTATAAATCGGGACGAGGTGAATATGCGCATGTGGAACCAACAAGCCTTCCACTATTACTCCGGTACGTATCGTTCCGAATGCACGATCTATTGCTTTTGCAATCGGTTTTGCAAAACTCATTAGTTGATGTAAGATAGCATCATCCACATCAAAGAGATAATCTACTTCTACTTTTGGAACAACAAGAGTATGACCTTTAGCAACCGGATTGATATCCAAAAAAGCATAACAATGTTCATTTTCTGCAATTTTATAGGATGGAATTTCACCACGGATAATTTTCGTAAATATACTTGCCATGTAATTAAACCTTTATTTACGGCTGAAATTAGCAAAAAATGTGTTCTGTAACGCGAAAATGTGTGGAGTTTATGGCATCAACGTAGGGGTGATTCAATAAGAAGCGAATTGATTCATTTAGAAATGCATCCCACTAAATCAATACATGAAACAAACTAAACTAGAGGTATTCTGTTTACATGATGCTTATACTTCACAAGCAAATCATTCAACATGGAGTAGAATCAGTTAATAAAGAGTATAAGTACAATCTTTATTCAAAAAAAAAGCCGTTGTATAAAACGGCTTATTCATTAGTCTTTGTATGAATTAATTCAAAAAACGCGATAGGGTTTTGCGAAGATTTGCACCACGTAACTGAATACCCATCGCTACGATTTTTCCCTCAGGATTAATTAAAATCGGTTTGGGGATTCCACTTACCTCGTAACGTTGAGCTAATTCGTTTTCAAAACCTCCGTCAACAAAGGTGTGTAACCATGGCATCGGGTAGCGCTCTTTTCGAAAGTTTATCACTTCCTCTTTGGTTTGATCGAAGGATAAACTCAACATTTCGAATTTGTCTGACTTAAACTCATCATAAACAGCATGGAGCTCGTCCATTTCTTGTAAACAGGGACCGCACCAGGTTGCCCAAAAATCAAGCATCAGGTATTTACCAGCAAATTGTGAATTGGAATATGTTTTGTTTCCATCGAGAGAAGCAACAGAAAAATCAGGTGCTTGTGTGCCACTTTGAACGGTGTTTTTAGGATCAAATTGATACTTTGCATACTCCACAAATTGAGATTGT
Source organism: uncultured Chitinophagales bacterium (assembly GCA_964541325.1). GTDB lineage: Bacteria > Bacteroidota > Rhodothermia > Balneolales > M1805 > M1805. The sequence continues at coordinate 11,302 of CAZIQX010000098.1, forward strand.
GGAAATTCAGCAAGGAGTTTATCATAGAAAAATTGACGCTTTTCTGTGTTTAAAGCCTCATCAGAAACAACAAAACCGTAGTATGTGGCGGCTTCTTTTACTCGGGCATTCTCATGCTTATTACTCATTTCTGATAAAAACTCAACTTTTATAGCTGCATCAGTTAATACATCCATAGCCGCAAAAACTGAGTACGCATTTAAGCCCCAAATGGGATGCGTTGCGCCTAAATCAGTAATTGTTTGACTAACCGACTCAGGAACAACATCCTGATATCCATTTAAAGTGAGATCGAGCCAAGCCGTCATTAAAATTCCTTTGGTGTTCAGATCAGCAGTGGCGGTTGAAGCTTGAATGAGTGGTTTGGTTAAAGCATCCCAATCAATAGTTAATGTCTCGGATTGGGTCATGTATTGCTGAATGTAAGCGCCCGTTAATGCGGAACGATTGGCGGCTAACAAAGAATAAGCTTTTGCTCGTGCAGCTAAAAGTTCGTTGTTGCTTTTAAGTTCTGATTTCAGCTCTGGTTCAGAGCTATCTGCTGTAAACACGATGTCCACCATGGGTTTATCTGTTTTGATAACAGAGGTAAAGTATCCGGCTTCGTAATAATCAAACGAATCTTGTTGGGTTCCAACAACCGGCCGCTGATCAGGCGTTACGCCCATAAGTTGATACTGAACTTCTCCGTTTTCAACAGGAACTTGTGCAATCCATTTTCCTTCACCGTTTTCGCGCATTGGAACCGCTTGTTGTGGATTAAATCCATTAAAACTACCAATCAAAAA
>CAZIQX010000099.1:0-12061 GCA_964541325.1 uncultured Chitinophagales bacterium
TAATCCGCTTGATGCAACCGATATTCTATCCATTACAGTTGGTGGCATTACGTCCATAATTGAACGTTGTGGTAAATTGCCATTCATCATGGTATCCAATTCATACAGACTCATTTCTGCATTGTGAAGGTCTTTCAAAAGTTGTGCATCAGGCTTTTCTGAACGACTCAACGAAACCTGCATCGCTTTAACTTTTTTTATGCCTTCTTCTAAATGATTATCTGCTTTTTGAACGGTATTCATAAATGCAATTAATTCATCTTCGAATGTTTTTACTTCTTGGTCTGATTTTCTCGGTAGAGCACCCTCATAAATTGGTTTTAACTCAAACTCAACGGATTCACCTAGCTTAGTAGCGGTTCCATCAACTAGTTTTACCAATTGTGCGGTATAAGTACCCGGACGAGCCATTCCACCTGATCTTCCACGACGACCTGATGATCGTTCAGGGTCAATAAGCGTTTGAGCAGCTGTACTCATATTCCAACTTACGCGATGCAAGCCTTTTGATGTTTTGGCATTCACTCGTTGAACAAATACGCCTTCACCATCATAGATTTCTAAGTGAATTTCAGGAGCTTTTTCGCGCATCTCTTTTTCTAGCGCTTCCCAACCTGGAAATGGAATATCTTTATCGCCAAGAGCCTTTTCTTTTTCTTTGCGCTCTTGTTTGAGTGTTGGAAGACTTTCTTTTAAATAGTAAGTGAAGGTAACTCCAAATTCAGGGTTGGGCGCTGCATAATAATCGTCTCCCATTGAACTTTGTGTACTACGTTGCACATACCAATCGCCATCGCGTGGATCGAAAAGGTGTGCTTCTTTTTCAAGTAAAGACGCATTTAACTCACGAAGTGGTGTGTAATCATCCAAAATAAAGAAACCACGGCCAAATGTTGCACCAACTACATCATTTTCGCGACGCTGAATGGTGATATCGCGGAATGCAATTGTTGGTACTCCACCTGATAGTTTAATCCATTCATTACCCCCATCAACCGAAAAATACACGCCGAATTCATGGGCTAAGAAGAAGAGATTTTTATTGACATGATCTTGAACAATTCGCCAAACCATGCCCACTTCAGGCAGATTTCCCGTCATTAGCTTCCAGGTTTTTCCGTAATCGGTGCTTTTTACAAGATAGGGTTTGAAATCACCTGTTTTGTGATGATCCATGGCGGCATAAACGGTGGCTTCATCAAATAAATCAGCGCGAACGTCATTGATAAAAGCGTTGGCCGGAACTCCTTTAATACTGCCAACATCTGTTTTATTCCAGGTCTTTCCGCCATCGGTGGTTGCGTGTAATAACCCATCATCGGTTCCGGCATAAAGAACATTGGCGTTTATTGGAGATTCACCAAGAGAAGTAATTGAACTATAATCCGACATAGCATATAAGTCCCAAGCATGATCCCAACTTTGTCTTCTTCCCATGATTGGTTCGGTAATGCGATCTTTGCCTTTGGTTAAATCTCCGGAAATAGGTGTCCAGCTATCACCGCGGTCGGTTGATTTCCATACTCTGTGTGAAGCAAAATAGATAGTTGAAGGAACATGCTGTGATGGAAGAATGGGTGCATCCCAATTAAATCGTTCTTCAGGTTCACCGGTGCCTGGTTGAGGTTGTATAAAAACCGCTTCTCCGGTTGTGCGATCTAAGCGATTCAAATAACCTTGTTGGGATTCCGCATATCCAATGTTAGGATTTCCCGGCTCAACAGCTGATTGGTGACCATCGCCACCTAAAACGCGCGACCAATGTGCATTGCGAATTCCACTTCGGTCGTCGGTACGCGAAGGCCCGCCATGTGATCCGTTATCTTGTGTTCCACCATAAATGTTATAGAAGGGTTCTGCATCGTCAACGGCCACTTTATAATATTGGGTAACGGGAAGATTTTTGATGAATCGCCAAGTATTAGCGCCATCAACGGTTTCATAAATACCGCCATCAGTACCTAATAACAGATAATTCGGTTCATTCGGTAAAAAGGTAAGTGAATGTGAATCCGAGTGTGTTGAATTTGTATTTAATTGTTGAAAGGTTTTTCCATGATCATAAGAGACCTGCATGCGTACATCAACCAAATAAATCGTACCAAAATCGTGCGGTGAAGCGTACAATTCCTGATAATAATGTGGTCCGGTTGCGCCAGAAACGGTATTCGACATTTTTTTCCATGATGCTCCGTTATCTGTGCTTGTGTAAACACCACCTTCTCTGCGAATTAATTCAATAGCTGCATACACATAATCAGGATTTTGTGGACTGATGGCTAAACCAATCTTGCCTTTAATTCCTGCAGGAATACCATTGGTGAGTTCTTTCCATGTTTTACCACCATCAACCGATTTGTGAATTCCTGAACCGGGACCACCATCAATAAGGGCGGCAACAGTTCTGTGGCGTTGCCAAGTAGCTGCATAGACTACATCAGGATTTCTTGGGTCGATTACAATATCGGTTACACCAACCCATTCATCATCACCTAGGGTCTTTTTCCATGTTTTTCCCCCATCTTCCGTAAGATAAAATCCACGATCGCCACCTTTATTCCATAGTGGACCTTGTGCGGCAACCATTACAATATTGGAGTTACTTGGATGAACGATAATTTTTCCGATGTGCTCTGATTTAGGTAAACCCATGTTTTTCCATGTAGAACCGCCGTCCTCACTCAGATACACTCCATCCCCGAAGGCAACGTGACGACCTCCTACATTTTCACCCGTTCCTACCCAAACACGATTGGGATTGTTAGGGTCGATCGTTACACATCCAATAGAGTAAACGGATTGTTTATCGAAAACAGGTGTCCAGGTTGTTCCAGAATTTTCAGTTTTCCAAACGCCACCAGAACCAACAGCAACATACCAAACATGACGATTATTAGGGTGAATGGCAATATCAGCAATTCTACCTGAAGTAAAAGCAGGACCGATATTTCTGAATTTTAGTGCTGCATAATTTTGCTTAGAGACCATAGACGAATGGTCTGTCCCTTTTGATTGTTTAGCACGTTGTGCTGTAACAGGTGCCATTGCTATTGCTAGCAAAACCACAGATAGAATTATACGTTTAACTATCATAGTATTAGAATTAGCTTAATAGAAAAAAGGAGGTTTCACACTAGTCAATTTGACACGCATCTAAGAGAAGAGTATACATAATTATATTTTGCGATAAACTACGTTTACGTTCTTTAATTAATTGAATAGAGATCCGTTTTTAGGAGTTTTAATGATATAGATGTTTTTTCATGGTTGCTAAAATGAGACTTTATTGTAATTGAATTGAGCAACATTGTAGCCTTTAAGGGTAACACTAACTTTGTTCTGAACTTGAAAATCACATCAAAGAATTCGGCAACAAGGAATATGGGGAAGAATTAGAAGATGCGTAAGTCTTTATTTGTCAGATTTTAAGCTGAATATTGTTCAAGGAAGCATAATGAAAAGGCTGAAAAATCTTAGTTTGACTTATTTCGGCACGCCTTTTGGATGATAATTATAAGGTCAAAAGAGTACTAGTTGAAGAGTAAACAAGCAAACAACAAGCAATACACATCAAGAGAGGGCTGCTGAGCCTTACAACATTTGGTTGATTGGGGTACACAAAGGAGGTTGTTCCGAGAACAGCCTCCTTTTTTATTTCCAAATTGAATCAGGGAAACTAACATGAGTAAGACATAATCCTTTAGCTGGTGCTTTTAAATGAACATATTCCGGATTATTACCCTCTAAGATGGATTTAAAACTATGCATTTCAAGTTTTCCAGTTGCAATACGAGCCATGCTACCCACCAAATATCGCACCATGTGATGTAAAAATCGGTTTGATGAAATATGGAATACAAATAAATGTTCAGACTTTTTCTCCCAACGGGATTCTATTATTTTGCAAAACGTAGAACCGATATTTCCAGGATTAGGTTTACAGAAAAATTCAAAGTTCTCAAATGTTGGAATTAATTCAGCTGCTTTTTGGAGTAAATCAACATTGAGTTGTTGATTTAAAAACCATGAATTAAAATTGCGAAGAGGTGAGGGGCGCTGAATAATTCGGTATTCATAGGAACGATTCAGGGCATCAAACCGGCAATGTGCAGATTCATTTACTTCTATAATATCCCACACTTTACAAGTATTGGGTAAAAGGGCATTAACACTCCTCAAAAATCGCCCAAAATCTGGTTTTTCTTTTAAGTCAACATGCGCTACTTGATGTGATGCATGAACGCCGGCGTCGGTTCTACCGGAGCCCATTACATCCATCTCATACTTATAAATTAACTCTAAAACACGTTTTAATTCACCTTGAACAGTTAGAGAATTGGGTTGAGTTTGCCAACCGTTAAAACCTGAACCATCATATTCTAAAAAAAGAAAAAAACGAGGCACAATTAAAAGTTTAGTTGCCAACTTAGTTTAAGACCGTGTGCCATATCACCTAAATAAACCGGTTCAACATACAACGAACTTAAGCCAGAGCTTTCCATTTCTCGAGCACGAATAAATGCGCTGATACCACTAATTAATCTGTTGGCAACCATGGCAGTTGCAATAAATGGTAATTGCTGATTATTCGCATCAATTTCATTTCGCATTCGAATGTAATTGGCTTGTGCTTCAACACTCGACCATTGCCAACGATTTTGTGGAACATCAGCAATAAATGCATTCCAATTTCGTGAGCGCTCTTGATATTCATTATACGTTTGCAAATTTTCAAATCGAGCAATTGCCAAAGCATAACTTCGGTCTCGGTTTTTAATGCTAGTTTCAGCGTTTATTTCAACAAAGGCATACAGATTATTTTGTAAACGGGCAGTTCGTGCATCAATTCCAAAATAACTTAAAAGCAAACCGATTTCTGTCCCAAAATGAATATATCCACGAGTTTGATGTTGTTCTCCTAAACTTAGATGTCCCCATCCGGGCATAATCAATGATTTCAAAAATACGACGGATGGTTTAGGCGAATTCCCTTTATCAACGGTGATTTGTTGAGCGTTCAGGTTTGTTGAGGTTATCAACACTACATAAAGAAGGATGAAAAATTTCATTCGTATAATTTAATCACTAAATCCATGCAACGAAACGAAAACTTCAACTGCTTATTTTTCAAATTGATATTCTTCTCGCGTTTTTTGTTCTTTCCATCTTCTCATGATGGAAACGGTAAATCCGGCCATAATGATAAACGTACCAAGCCAAACTACGGAGACCAATGGTTTTTTCTCAGCGACTAATAAAACCCATTCTTCATCTTCGGCTTCAGCGCTTCCTTCTAATCCATTGATATGGACTTCAATTTGATCCGACATCGGAACCAAATTAATCATTTGCACAGTAGCCGGGAATCCATCTGTTTCAAGCACGGGTGTGTAGAGAACTTTTTGACCGGCTTCATCCACGATGGCAAATAGTGGGGTTAAATTCAGAATTTCATTGGTTTCAACGTTTCTGAACTCTAATTTTACGCGAACGGCTATAGTTGCATTTTTAGGGTATTCCGGGTCAGTTTCAGGTTTGATTGGCACAAAATCAACAAATTTAATTTCATATTTACCAATTGTATAGGCCTGACCTCTTGTAAAAGGCAAATGATGTGAATTCGGACCATGTGCATGTTCACCTCTTGCCGTTGCTGCCTTTGCAACGCGTTCGTTTTCTTTTTCTACAATGGAACTACCTGCAACATAAATGTATAAATCAAACATCAAACCAGTAAATACGTCAGGATCAACGGACCAATTTATGGAACTAGCTGTTGAAGTTTGAAGCATAGGGTAAACCGTTGGTTCAAGCTTAGAAATGGGGTTTCCGTCCAAGTCGCTAACTTGAATCGAATAAAGCTGCTCATGAGGTCGATTTTCATCGCTAGTTCGATAACCTTTATAACTAATCAGGTATTCGTTGTTCACCACTTTTGGAACTCCTTTTTTGAGCTCAATCATGGTTACTTCTTTTAAAATAGGAACTCCGGTTTCGTCTTTAACTTCACCTCTGCGAACAGCTGCATTATAGGCTTTAGTTTGATCGTCCAATAAAAAAGAATTGTATGCTGATGAGTATAAAATTCCAATCAACATGAGGCCAAATCCAACGTGCGTTAGTGTTCCACCCACCATAATTGATTTTTTTCGAGCAATTTGGAATAACATTTGGCCATTACCAACCACAGCGAAAAATCCAGAATACAATAAGAGGATATAACTAATCTGACGAACATCTCCTAAAATAACTCCAGCAAGAGTTAAAAATGAGGTTATAATGAGCGGGATAGAAAGGCTGTTTGCAAACGATGTGGCATCATGTTTTTTCCACCATAAAAATTGTGCACCAACCGTCATGATGGCCATAATAACGGCAAATGGGAGCGTCCAATCGTTATAAAAACTGATTTGAGGGGGTGTTGGATTTTTTTGAAAAAGCTTACCAAGTATCGGACTACTAGTTCCGGTAATAATCACCAATCCGGTTACAAATAAAGCCATAGAACCCCAAAAAATCCAGGTATCACGATTTAACCAATGGCTCGGTGATTCGGATTGAGGCATGGATTTGGCTCGAAAGAGATATAATAAAAATCCTCCGGCTGTCATCACAATCATGAAAATTACCAATTGTGCATATAGACCTAAATCCACAAAACTATGCACCGAAGCGTCACCTAAAATGCCGGAACGAGTTAAAAATGTTTCATAGACAATGGCAACGTAAGAAAGTAGAGCAAATGCGATAGAGGAGCGAGAAGCCGAAGCATGTTTTCGTTGAATGAGCATGGTGTGAATACCGGCTACCCCAAAAATCCAGGGTACAAGTGAGGCATTTTCAACTGGGTCCCAAGCCCAAAAGCCACCAAAAGATAAGGTTACATACGCCCAATAACCACCGAGGAAAATTGCTGTGAGCAAGGAAAGATTAGCTCCTAAAACCCAAGGAAGAGCTGGTTTTACCCATTCCTGATATTTTTCTTTCCAAAGGGCAGCCATTGCAAAAGCATAGGGGACGGTCATCATGCTAAATCCAACAAAAAGAATAGGAGGGTGAATCATCATCCATGGACTTTTTAAAAGGTCGTTTAGCCCTTTTCCATCGGTTGGAACGAAATCCGGGTTAGCTTGCAAAAAAGGTGCATCGGGAAGGGCTTCAACTAATGTTCTAAAAGGAGAAGCACCAATGGTAAAATCTCCGATTTTCAGTCCTAATAACATGGAAAGCAGAAAAAGTTGAGTCATCGACATTACAAACATAACCGGTGCACGATAGGTGTCGGATGTCCATCTAATCAAGCCAAGCCCGATAACCCCTGAAAAAAATATCCAGAGTAAAAAGGAGCCTTCCTGTCCACCATAAAAAGCAGATATCAGGTATTTATAAGCTAAGTCAAGACTCGTATAATTATATACATAGAAATATTCGAAGCGGTGATTTGAAATCAAATAGATTAATAAAGCGCTTGCAATCGTTACGAAGCCTGTTTTAATGAAGTACAATAAATTCCCAAGGAATTCAGCTCTCTTGTTTAATTCATTTCTGCTTGCTAAACCGTAATAAATTAAAGCAAGTACAGATGCTAAAAATGCACCGCCAACGGTGAGTTTACCTAATAAGCCAATCATAAATTTGTTCTAATGTTCTGCTTTTTCGAATTCTGCCTGAGAAGCATCGTTGTATTTGGAGGGGCACTTCATCAGCATATCATCTGCATAAAAAACGCCATTTTTTGAGCTGCCAATAACTACTAAGCGTTCAGCGTCGTCAAAATTATTCGGTTTGGGTTTGGAATAAATAACCCGACGAGTATTTCCCTGTTCATCGGTCATATGAAAAGAAAACGTTTTTGTAGCCATTGAAAAACCAGCAGGCTGTGTTTTATCCCAAAAACCAACTACATGTACATTTCTATCATTTAATCGTTCAGCGGTTTTAAAATCAACATAAGCGCTAATGCTGTTTCCGAAATTATACATCAACAGGGAGGTGAATCCCACGATAAGCACGACTCCAACGATTACTTTAGGTTTCATAGTAGATTAATTTGATTTTGAGTTTGTTTTCGGTAGACCAAGTTTAGATTCTATCTTGCTGATTTTATTGTCTAAACGAAATAAATACGTGAAAATGACGGCAAGCACGATGAGGACAACACCAAAAACAACAAAAGACAACTCATGAGAAGCCAATAAGCCCATCAAACGGTTGCTTTCTTGCATTTGTTGTTGTGCCAACCATTTATCTGAGTAGGCTTGCGAGAGTGTGTCTTGCACAAATAAAATGAAATAGAAGATGGTTAACATGATTAAGATTCAAGTTCAGTTAAATGATGCTGAATGCGCTGATATCGGTAGCTTAGATTAAAAATCCACAAACTGAGGGCTATGAAACCAATAACTGCCGGATAAAAAACGAGTCGAAGTTCTGGAGAGGTAACCTCGCTAAATGCCGGATTGCCTTCTGCTCCGGGATGTAAACTCGGTAACTGTCGTGGTATGATGTAGAATAGAAATGGAACCGTTGATACAGCAAAAATATTGTAAACAGCTGCCATTTTTGCTCGTTTTTCCGGATTGTCAAAAGCAGAACGAAGTACAAAATAAGCAGCCAAAATTAGCAATGCTACCGCGGATAAATTCATTCTTGGTTCAGCGAATGTCCACCAGGCACCCCAGGTAAACCGAGCCCATAAAGAACCGGTTAGTAATCCTGCAATTCCAAATAAAATTCCAGTAGAAGTAGCTGCAACCGCTTTAAAATCAAATTCAGCATTAGGTTTGTTTAAGTATTTGATGCTGTAAACAAAGCTTATTAAAAAATTAATGAACATAGTAAACCACATTGGCACATGGAAAAATAGATTGCGTGCCGACTGTCGTAAAATTTCGATGTCAGGAATACTGATCGTTAAACCCAAAATGAATATTGCGCTTAACCAAATTACTACTGAAAATTGAAAGCCTTTCAAGGTAAATGCATTTAGTGGTTTGAATGCCAAATATAACGATTTTAGCCTAGTTTTGAGAAGAAACTGATTACATCTAATTTGTGTTAAGCTGTTTTTAATCTGATTGAAAATTCCCTAATCAGATGAATAGTAACAATAAGTTAGCTTTATCGGTAGTAATAAAAAACGCTAAACAATCAATCTTATAAACAAAATTTATCATGTCAGAATCAAAACGAATGGAAACTCATGCGGCAATAAGTTGGCAATACTGGATTTCGGGAATCATATTTTTGCCTTTGGGGATAGGCCTATTTTTGTTGGTTTTTGGTTGGAGAAAATGGAAAAACACCTATCTAGATTTTTTTGATTCGCATATTATCGTGCACAATCAAACCGGTTTGGATGTCGCTTTAACAGATATAAAAGATGTAAGCGTTTCTTCTTCTAAATGGGAAGCTTTTTTCGATGTTGCAACGCTCAAACTAACCTTGACTAATCAACAAGTGCATGAAATTCCATTTCTTAAGCAAGCTCAATTGATACAACAATCTATTAAAGACATTCTGAAGGCTATTGAAGCAGAAAAAAAGCGTCAAATTAAACCTCGTGAAACGGAATATGATGATTTGGCAATTGGTGGACTTGAGCGTTACAATGATTTGGTAGGATTGTGGCAAGCAGGTCTAATTTCAGATGAAGATTTTTACCAAGAACAATCGAAATTCAAATCGTAACACTTTTTTCATATAAATTGTTAATCGGGTTAAAAAGTATTTATTATGCTTAATTCTGAATGGGATTACTCCTAATTTTCAAATATGCTTTCTTTTTTGAAGATTTAAAAAAATGAACCTTTAGAAATTAGACTCTTTAAAATGAGTCTTTTTGCTTGTATTGGAGCGGCAACATTACTTTTTATTCATGATGTTTTAACCGATAGAAATCCGGTTGACATGATTGCTGAAGTGTTGGGTATTACCGTTTCATTATTTTTCTTTTGGGTTTCTTCCGATAAGCGTAAACCGTATTTGTCTTTTCTTTTTTTGATGTTTGTTTTGGGGCTTTTGGATTGGACCTGGTATGCATCGCAGGGGATGGGAATCGGGCATTCACTCTATTATTTAGCCATTTTAGTAATAGGAATCATTATTGTTGATGATTCCCTTAAAATCCACTTTCATGTCATTTTCACGCTAAATATGGTTGTGATTTTGACTGTTGAATTCGTTAATCCCGACTTTTATTACATCGGGGTACAAAACAGAATGGAACCGGTTCTGAGCAAAACCGTCTTTCTAACGATTACTTATTTGGTTATTGGTGCTGTAGTTACTTTTCTAAAAAAGCAGTACGATGTTACTTATGTACTGAACAAACGTCAAAATGAGATTTTAGAGCGCAAAAACAAAGAAATTGACGAAAAAAACAAAGTCATTGAAGCACAAAATCTCAATCTCGAGAAACTTGTTGATCAACGAACGCAGCAAATTCAATTACAAAAAGAGCAACTGCTTAAGTATGCATTTTTCAATTCACACAAAGTAAGAGCTCCACTTTCGAACATGTTGGGGATAATTGAATTACTTGAGCACGCTAACTTAGAAGAAAGTGAATTGCAACGACTTTTGACGATGTTGAACGACCAAGCGCATCGTCTCGATCAGGAAATTCAGTTTGTGCAAGATATCATTCATCAAACCCCACATGAGCATGACTATCAGGAATTTACATTTAGTAAGTATGAGGAGATGCTCAAATGAGAATTGCAGCAATTGACGACGATCCAAATTTTTTATTCCTCATCGAGCTAATGCTTAAAAAAGCAGGTGTTCAAGCCCACATTGAGTTATTCTCAGACGCTCAACTCGCTCTCAAAGCAATCGAATCACAAACTCCTGATTTAATTTTCTTAGACTTGTTTATGCCCGTTATGAATGGTTGGGATTTTATTCAACAACTCGAAAACAAATCCATTCATACAAATGTCTATTTTTTGTCATCTTCTGTTGATCATAACGACCGAACTAAAGCCCTCAGCTTTCATACCGTAAAAGATTTTCTGAGTAAACCACTTACGTTTAAAAAGTTGAATCAAATTATTTCACTAAACTAAAAAAGCCGGCTTAAACCGGCTTTTTTGTTATCTGTTCATCGAGTTTAGAAAATCCATATTAGAGCGAGTTCCCTTCATTTTGTCGAGTAGAAACTCCATTGCTTCGATGGAATTCATGGAATTTAAGTAACGTCGTAGGAGTACAACTTTTTCTCGTTCTTCTTCAGTTACTAATAAATCCTCGCGGCGAGTGCCACTTTTAAAAATATCGATAGCAGGGAAAATGCGTCGGTCAGCAAGACGTCTGTCAAGTACGATTTCCATGTTACCGGTTCCTTTAAATTCTTCGAAAATCACATCGTCCATACGTGATCCGGTATCAACTAATGCGGTTGCTATGATGGTTAAACTACCACCATGCTCAATATTGCGGGCAGAACTAAACAATTGACGAGGTTTTTTCAGCGCTTCTGAGTCAACACCGCCTGTCATGGTTCGTCCACCTGAACTTGCAGCAACGTTATAAGCACGAGCTAAACGAGTTATTGAATCGAGAAGTATAACAACATCATGTCCACTTTCGACCATACGTTTGGCTTTTTCAAAAACGATTTCCGCCAAAGCAATATGCGATTCAGGCTTTTGGTCAAAGGTTGATGCCAATACCTCTGTATTCATGGTTGTGCGTTCCATTTCGGTAACTTCCTCAGGACGCTCATCCACCATTAAAACAATGATTTTTGTTTTTGGATGGTTAGTTGCAATGGCATTTGCAATATTGCGCAAAATCGTTGTTTTACCTGTTTTGGGCTGGGCTACAATTAATGCACGTTGACCTTTTCCTACCGGAGAGAATAGGTCAATCATGCGAGTTGAATAATTGCTTGGCTCGTATTCCATTTGATAACGTTGATCCGGATAAATAGGCATCAAGTCTTCAAAATCTTTACGATCATCCATATTCGATGGAACTTTTCCGTTAACCCCATCAACTCTAAGTAAAGCAAAATAACGTTCACCAACTTTTGGAGGACGAATAACCCCAATTACAG
>CAZIQX010000100.1:0-12059 GCA_964541325.1 uncultured Chitinophagales bacterium
TGCGATGTTCGCAAACCGGTAAGCCCATATCTTTGAGTAAATTCAATTTTTGAACTTGAGTGAGGTCTTTGGGTGGGTTTTCAACAATAAGATCGTAGGCAAAAAAACGAATTGGTCGACTTGCAACTACTTTTGATTCCTGTAATTTTAAACTGCCAGCTGTGGCATTTCGAGGATTAGCAAATGCTTGTTCTCCGTCAGCTTGGCGCTGTTCGTTGAAAGCTGCAAAAGCTTCGCGTTCCATAAAGGCTTCTCCGCGAATATCTAATTCGCCACTGAAAGCGATATTTTTAAGCGATAGGGGGATGTCTTTGATCGTTCGAACATTGGTGGTGATATCATCACCTTCAATACCATTTCCGCGAGTTGCGGCCTCCACAAGAATACCATTTGAGTAGGTTAAGCGCAGAGCCATTCCATCAAACTTCAACTCGGCTGAATAAGAGTAATCGGTGTGACCCAATAAATCACGAATTCTACGATCAAAGTCCAGAATTTCACCTTCATTGTAGGTATTTGAAAGAGAAAGTAGTGGTGTTTTATGGCTAACGGTTTTAAACGTTTTGGTAATTGCGCCACCTACCCGAACTGAAGGGGAGTCGGGTGTTTGTAAATTATACTGCGTTTCGAGTTGAATGAGTTCATCCATCAAGGTATCGAACTCTCGATCACTCATTGTAGGTTGAGCTTGATTATAGTACTGATCATTGGCTTCAGTCAAACGCTTTCTAAGCCAGTCAACTCGGTCATTAATGTGGAATAAATCCATAAAAATTAATTAAATACAGGTCTATCGAGTACGGTATCCGGCTGATTCTTTATTTCGGTAGAATCCATACTAGAAACAGCCCATTTAGGATTCGACTCAAACAGGGTACGTGTAAAAATAATTTCACGATTTGGGCCGCGATACTCTTTAAATTCTTCAATCAAATGATTGTTGAAGAGTACGCTCATACGATTATATTGCCCACGAATTGAAACACTATCCTTAAATTGAAAACGCATAGCCTGACCCTGTTCAATCCAATAAGGAAAGTACGAACCACTTAAATCTGTTTTAACACGAACGGGTTCTAGTTTATCCGTTGAAGCATGAATCACAATAGAAAGCGTATCGGGAAGTTGTGGTGTTTCCGGCTCTTGAACAACAATTTGTTCAGCTTCAGGTTCAGGATTTGGAGTTTCAACAGGTTGTTCTACTTGTGGTTGTACCGATGCAGTTGCCGTGGGCTGTTCTGGTTCACCGCTAAACATATCACTCGTAATTAACCAATAAACACCGGCAATCACTACTAAAACGAATACAATTCCCGCCAACATTTTGGGCAAATTCGTAAAAGAAATGGTTCTCTTACCCACATCAGCCCAATTAACGGATTGAATAGATGGTGGCGCCTGCGTTTTATTGTAAGGTGATTCAGTAGGTTGCGTAGGTAAATCGGGATAAGCGGTTTTTTGAACTATACGAGCTTCCGGTTTTTTCTTTTGAGAAGCTTGTTCTTCAGAAATTTCCGGAGGAGTTGAGGAGATATCAGTCTGTGCTGATTTTGGTGGCGTTTTAGGCTGAATCCAAACCGGATGTACGAATTCTTCGTCAGAAGCAATTTTTTTACGCTCTTTTTTACCTGATTTTTGTTCAGCGATAGTAGATGGATCGCTGTACACCTTCATCAATAGATTTGAATAACGACCCTCAAAATGTTCATCTAATGCTTGAACAATGTGGTCTTCGCTAATCTTTAAAGCCTTAGAGTAGGAGCGAACAAAACTTCTTTGATACGTAACATTTTTTGACGAATCCTCAAAAATAGCACCATTTTCGATAGAATGAATGATATCTACCGGCATTTTGGTGAGTTGGTGAACATCCTCAACACTCAAGTGTAACAAATTGCGAATGTGCAATAAATCGGTTGATAACGACATAAATTTTAGTTTAATCCTATTACAAAAAACGTTTTTATAGCCACAGACTTTACCTAAGTTTGAAAGTACCTAAAATCGCTATTAACTGAAAATCATAAGTCACTAAAAAAGGCTTGTTATTCAAAATCGCTTAGGATTGTGGCAATATCATCACTTGCAAAAAGAATTACTTCATTAACTGCTGCCCGAAGCATTTCAATACTATCGGCTTTATTGGTTTCCATGGTGTTAACCCGATTATTGTCCGAAGACGCATACGGTGCTTACAGAACAGTTTGGATATTATATGGGGTGATGGGTCCTGTGGTGACTTCTGCACTTACGGGATTGTTGTACTTCAGAGCCGGTGAGCAAGCCCATACAGCCAATTCTTTGGCAAGTGTAAGTGTGTGGTCGGTTTTTTTTGGTTTAATAATGGCCGCTTTTATGGCGTTGGGCTTCCCCATCTGGAAAGTAATTTTTCATGCTGATGGCCTCCAAACAGCGTTTTTTCATTTTTCTGTGTATTTGTTTTTTTCAGGCGTAACAAGTTCGGTTGAGGCTATTTTTATCATAAAAGAAAGAAAAAAATGGTTATTTGCGCACAACTTAGTTTCCAATAGCATTGAGTTTTCTAGCGTTGTTATTCCATTTTCGCTTGGCTATTCACTCGAAACAGTTACGTTACTTCTGATTATCGCGCCATTTTTACGCACTATCTTTTTGATTTTATTCATTTGGAAAGATATGATTGCCGCAAATTGGAACACTATGAAAACGGTGCTCCTATCCGACGGCAAATATATGAGCGGACTTTTATTGATAACCCTTTCTGGAATTGCAGCCGTTCAGCTTGATTCCTGGGTGATTCGTTGGTTTTATGAGGATGATGCTGTCTTTGCAATTTATACGGTTGGAGCTCGAAAAATCCCCTTTCTTTCAGCGTTAATGAGTTCGGTTTCTGCTGCAATGATTGTTCAAATCGGTAAGTTACTCAAGGAGGGAAAACTACAAGAGGCAATGCCATTTTTGGCAAGGACTTCCGGTGCTATTGCATCAATTATGTTACCTTTTTTAGCTGTTGTTTTTGTTTTTGCCGAGGAATTAATGCTGCTTTTATTTGGTGGTTACACAGAATCTGCACCTATTTTTCAAATTTATCTGGGAACGGTTTTGGTTCATTTCTTTTTAACGGACACCATTTTACTGGCAAAAGGAAAAACAAATTTGGTATTAAAAGCGGGAATACTTGAATTAGTGGTAAATATTGCTCTCAGTATCCCTTCTGTTTATGTGATTGGAATAACCGGTCCGGCATGGGTAACGCTTTTCACGCATATGGTTTTTGTTTTAATGTGCGCTAAATTGGTGAATAAAGAATTTGGTACACAACAATCCATTTTAACGTATGTGTCTTTAAAAGAAGCTCGTACAGGCTTTTGGCTTGCGCTTAGTGTAGTGCTTAGTTTAGAATGGATAAAAAAGGTAGTTGGAACCTCTGTATTTCTATTTTTGATTTCGTTGATTTTTATAGGGATTTTGCAGTTTTTACTGCACCGTAAACAGTTGAATTTGTTAAAGGATAAAGTATTCAACAAAGGAGATGTTCATGATTCAGAGCTTATTCAAGGCTATTGATACCTTGTTATTTCCAACCGTTTGTTTAGTTTGCCAACATCGTCTGTACGACTCTGAACGTTATGTTTGTGGAAAGTGTCTGCACAGGCGCTTCCCTGACCCTAATCCCAATCGAGAGAAGACCTGTGAGGGAATCATCTTGCCGGATCAGGTGTATTTTCAAGATGCTTTGTGGAAATTTGAAAAAGAAAGTTCCTTGCAGCACCTCATGCATCATTTAAAATATCATGGTTTAGGTGCCTTAGGAATTGAAATGGGCATCCAGCTTGGAAAGCGTTTAAAAAATCATCCCGGTGTGGAGTTGTGGAAAGAAAAATCGGAGCAAATTGCCGTAATTGGCGTACCTCTTCATTCAAAAAAATTACGAATTCGCGGTTATAATCAAGCTGAAAAGATTGCAATTGGGGTGGCACGGGAACTAAATTTGCCCGTTTACAACGAATCCGTTCTAACTCGCATGCGATTTACACAAACGCAAACTCGTTTTTCACACATTCAGCGTATTGCAAATATGAAAGACGCTTTTGTGGTGGTTGATGATCAAAAAACTAAGAATACCTGTTTTTTATTGGTGGATGATGTGTTTACAACCGGTTCAACCACCTTTGCGTGTGCTTCTGCACTCAAACAAGCCGGAGCTAAACAAATTGGAATAGTAACATTAGCCGTAGCCTGATGAAATTTTCACAAATAAAAGAAACACTTTTTCTGGAAACTCCTCAAGGCTTTATTCTGCCAAAATCAGGTTGGATACGTGTAAAGTCGGGCATGTTAGATCGAACTTTTCCAGGTTTGTTTGCCGAATGGGATCGAAAAAATGCGTTTGAAATTTTGGAAATCTGGTCGGAAGGCGATGTGAGTTTTACCGGATATCTCACCCTTTTAAGTTTACTGATAGTTCCTTTTTGGATAAGTGCTCTTGTGTTTTTGGGATTGGTTTACTTGCAGCTTAAGCAGCGAAATATATTGTACGGCATAGGTTTACATTCGTTGATGCACCTGTTTAGTTTACAGTGGATGCAAGTTATTATCTCCATTCTAAGTATTTCATTTCTGGGTAATAGTGGTCAGTTTATTGATGTTGCCATAGCTATTGTTTGGTTCTTTATGCTTCGAATTGGAACCGTGAAACAGATGGTTGAGTGGTTTGCTGTTCGTGTATTTAAACTCGAACAGCGTCAGGAAACGTTTTTGTATTGGGTGTGTATGAAGGAAGCCATCAAGCGAGGAATACCGGTTAAATCCATCGAAGAAATGAAAATAGGCTTAGAAGAGGCAATTCAAAAAACAAAGAGAAATCCATCTAGTAAGAAATAAGCAGTATTGAATAATTGCTTGGAACGTGTCCGAGGTTAATTCACGTTAAAAGACCCAAAATATCCGTATTTTTGCTGCCGATTTTAACCTTTTTACCCTAAGCTTTATACATGAGCGAACAAGTACGATCCATGTTTGCGTCCATCGCAAGCGATTACGATAAAATAAATTCTGTTCTTTCTTTTGGTATTCATCACCTTTGGAGGAACACCGCAGTAAAAGAAAGTGGTGCAAAACCGGGTGACCGTGTTCTCGATTGCGCAACCGGAACAGGTGATTTAGCCATAACCTTTAAACAAACGGTTGGCGCTGAGGGATATGTACTCGGCACAGACTTTTGTAAGGAAATGATTGAACCTGCGCCCGGTAAAGCACATAAAAAGTCACTTGATATTGATTTTGAAGTTGCCGACGCGATGAATTTACCTTACGAGGATAATAGTTTTGATATTACATCCATTGCATTTGGAATTCGCAATGTGGATGACCCTGTTCAGGCACTTTCAGAAATGGCACGAGTTGTAAAACCGGGTGGACGCGTTGTGGTACTCGAATTTGGTCAGCCAAGTGGTTTGTTAAGTTTACCTTATCAGATTTACAGTAAATATGTGATGCCCGCCGTCGGAGGATTTTTATCCGGTAACAAAGATGCGTACACCTATCTTCCTGAAACTTCAGCTAAATTTCCCGCTGCCGGAAAATTTATAGAATTAATGGATAAAACAGGCAAATTCAGCGCAAAACGTTACATTTCTTTGTCAGGTGGAATTGCCTATATCTATATTGGAACAGTAGCTTAATTCAATTTTCTTTCAACTTTGGGTTTATTAATTATGATGACAATCGAAGAAATCAAAAATTACATTCCTCACCGATATCCGTTTTTATTGGTTGATCGTGTTACAGAAATGACCGAATCGAGCATAAAAGGGTATAAAAACGTAACAGCAAACGAAGAATTTTTTAATGGACACTTTCCCGGCGCGCCCATCATGCCCGGTGTATTACAACTTGAAGCCTTGGCCCAACTAGGGTGTATCATGTTGATGAAGGAAAAAGTAGAAGACCCTTCAAACGTGTTAATTGTGTTTACCGGAATTTCCAACGCAAAATTTAAGCGTCCGGTTGTACCAGGTGATCGTCTTGATCTCGAAGTTGAGGTAGGGGCTATGCGTCGGAATTTTGCAACCATGATTGCCAAAGCTACCGTTGATGGCCAATTAGCCTGTCAAATGGAAGCCTCGGCGGCAATTGTGCCTAAAGATAAAATGTAAACGATCGAAAAGGCTGTCTCGATAAAAAAGACAGCCTTTTTTGTTTATTTTTTTCAAACTTTCCTTCATCAAAACACCTATTTTACAGGCTCATTTTAACCCATTTTCGCAGTTATGAGCACACAATTAGGCAAAGCGGCAAAAAAAATAACCACTCGTACCGTAGTGGACATGAAACAAAAAGGCGAAAAAATCAGCATGTTAACCGCCTACGATTATACGATGGCGCGCCTTATAGACCAAGCAGGAGTGGATGTTATTTTAGTAGGTGATTCTGCAGCGAATGTGATGGCGGGTTATGAAACTACCTTGCCAATCACACTTGATCACATGATTTATCACACGCAATGTGTGGTTCGTGCTGTTGAACGCGCCTTGGTTGTTGCCGATTTGCCATTTATGACCTATCAGGTTACATCAA
This sequence comes from uncultured Chitinophagales bacterium, assembly GCA_964541325.1. Taxonomy (GTDB): domain Bacteria; phylum Bacteroidota; class Rhodothermia; order Balneolales; family M1805; genus M1805. The sequence goes on from CAZIQX010000100.1 coordinate 6,559, forward strand.
AAGAAGCGTTAATCAATGCAGGACGCATGATGAAAGAGGCGGGTGCACATTGTGTAAAACTTGAAGGTGGAAAAGCAATCGCCGATACCATCAAAAAAATTGTTGATGCCGGAATTCCTGTCATGGGTCATTTAGGTTTAACGCCTCAAAGCATTTATAAATTCGGAACGTACAAAGTTAGAGCTCAGGAAGAAGAAGAAGCCGAACAGTTAAAAGCTGATGCAAAACTCCTCGAAGAAGCCGGTTGTTTTGCAGTAGTACTCGAAAAAATTCCATCCCAATTAGCAAAAGAAGTAACGGAATCGTTGCATATTCCTACTATTGGAATCGGTGCGGGAGTACACTGCGATGGACAAGTTTTGGTGATGCATGATATGCTAGGCTTAAATCGCGAGTTCAATCCTCGCTTTGTTCGTCGTTACGCTGATCTTCATACGATTATTGATGAAGCTGTGGCCGGTTATGTGAGAGACATTAAATCCATGAGTTTTCCGAATAAAGACGAACAATACGACTAAAGTGAGCGCAGAATTAGCACGCGTTTCGGAATTCTACAATACTACTAAAGAGAAATTCAACTAATTAATCCATTCATGTCAGTAAAAAATATTCTCGTATGTAATGATGACGGCTTTTTTTCTTATGGTATTCAACAACTTGCAGAAGTAGCCTCGGAGTTTGGTAACGTAATTGTAATTGCGCCCGACAGGCAGCAAAGTGCAGTGGGACATGCCATAACGATTCAGACACCTCTGCGTGCCAATCGTGTGAAAATGCCAAACGGTATGGATGCCATAGCAGTTACAGGAACTCCCGCAGATTGTGTGAAATTGGCACATGATAAATTGTTGGACATCAAACCTGATTTAGTTTTAAGTGGAATTAATCACGGTTCCAACGCAGGAATTAATATGTTATACTCCGGTACCGTTAGCGCTGCCACTGAGGGTGCGATTCTTGGATATCCTTCTATTGCCGTAAGTTGTACCTCATTTGATGAACGTCCGGATATGTCGGGTTGTCAGGAAACAGCTCGGATATTAATTGAAAAAGTATTGCGACATGGACTTCCAACAGGTGTGATTTTAAATGCAAATGTTCCTCCCGGACCATTTACAGAGATTAAATGGACTCGGATGGCAAAAAGCCGTTATGTGGAAGAGTATGATGGTCGCTTAGATCCTTTTAATCGTCCTTATTATTGGATGACCGGAAAATTTGAAGTCCTCGAAGATGGCGATGACTTAGACGTTCTTGCCATTGAACAAGGTTTTGCATCGGTAACGCCTGTTCAATACGATTTAACCGATTATGCGCTATTGGCTAAGTTGAAGTTGGGATAATCCATTTTTTTCTGATTAAATATCTTTTATTAAAGCCAAGAATTCGTCTAGTTTTTTGGCACCTTCAACAGTCCTTTTTTCGTAAACCATGTAGTAACGATAGTTATTTCCTGCTTTACTTGCCCAAAGACTACCCAATCTGATTTTTTGTTCAGCATCTAAATGGTCGCCTTTTGTTTCTAGTAATACAGTTTTGCCACTTTTCGTTTGAATAATGAAATCCGGATAATGGTTTACATAACCATTAATCTTAAATCCTCTTCGTTCAATATTTCTTGTCCAAAAAGCAATGTTAGTCATATTGCCAACTTCATTAATTACGCGCTCCTCAAAACTATTCATGCTTGCTTCTTTTTCATAAAGCGATTTAGTAATGTCTTTAGCGGTTTCGCCCGGTGTAATACTTTTAGGAAGAGTAAATGAAGGTTTCAGAAATACTTTATCCGTATCTAAAAAATCTTTGAATTTCTTTTCGGCAAACTCTTCTGAAAGGGTAATAATCTTTGATTTAATCTTGTCTTTATACGTGTATTCATTGGTTGCTAAATCGCTGAACTGTTCTTCTGAAAAATCTTCTAAAATTCGATGGATGTACTTTTCAATTTCTTTATCAGGAATAGGAAATAGATTTCCTATCAAATCCATTAAACGTTTTGTGAAATTTTTCACTCTGTTAACTTTATGCGACGGATCTACGATGTACTTCATTACACGTTCTCTAACTGAGCCGTCAAGTCGAACAAAAGTGGGCGTATGCTCTTTTTTAGTTGCGTCTAAATCAATTTGATAGAGTTCTGAAGTAATACTGTCAAATGCAATGTTTGTATCTGCTTTGCTAAGTGCAAAACCCTCTAATAAATATTCCTTTTCTAAGGGTAGTTCATCATCTTTAATCCCGAAAAGATCGTTTGCGGGAACTTTCAAATAAAATTGTGGCAATGTGATTTTTTCAGCTTGTTCGCTGAATATGTCTTTAACACTATATGTTTTCACAAGTTGTTGTATTTCATTAGGTAAAACGGATAAACGATTTTCTTTCATTTCAGAAACCGTTTTCTCAAATGCTTCATTTTGTTCAAAAGCGGCTTTTTCGATTTCTGAAATGCTTGAATGGGGTTCTTCTGCAACAGATGGAATAAGAATTCGATCGGTGTCAATGTCTGTCGTAATATCTTCCGTTGAATCAGTTAATTCTGAACTTGGGAAAAAGGTAAGTTGTTGTAAAGGGTCGATTTGTTTTGCTTCATCTAATGAAGTTGAATCGGCAATTTTATAGTCCTTTTCACTAAATCCGGCTTTGTTCAAACCTTTTACAATGTTGTCCAGTGTATCAAGGAACTTGGACGAAGCTGTTAACACATAACTCAAATTGAGCAACGGAAAATTATGCTTCATCACATACGGTTGGCGTAAAACCCTGCCCAAAATTTGTTCTACATCTACGGCAGAACTCTTATCGGCCAATGAAGCTAGGATATATGCAAATGGACAATCCCAACCTTCTTTTAAGGCGTTAATGGTGATGATGTAGCGGACTTCACAGTCTTTGCTCATCAGGTCAATGCCTTTTATTTCATTGATGTTTGCCGTTTTGATTTTGATTTGTTCGGCAGGAATTTTCAACTCAATGAGTTTGTCTTTCAGCTTTTGAACGTTAGATTTTTCTTCTTCTGCATTTAAAAACTCTTTCCCATTTTTGGGTTGGGCCTGAAATAATACAATTGGACGAATGTATTTTCCGCCCTTCTTTTCTTCTTCAATGGCTTGTAGTTCCAGGCGTTTTTGCAATTGTAACGCCGAATTAATGACTTCTGTCTTGTCTTGATGGTTGTAAACAATAACAGGTAGTTTCACCATGTTTTCTTTTTTCAACTCCAAGGCATCAATAAAACTGATGATGTTGCTGTTTTTGCGTGGTGTTGCAGTTAAGTCGAGGATAAAGCTGGGGTTAAAGTCTTTAAGCATTTCAACACTATATGGTGTTTCCGCATTATGACTCTCGTCCACGATAACAAGCGGATTGAGAAACTGCATTATTTTCATTAGTGAAATTTCTTCATCTCTTCCAATTAAGGACTCAAAAGATTGTAATGCCCCATTTTCCTGGAACACTTTTCTACCTTCTTTGTTTGCTGCTCGAATACTATCGAAACTCAATACAAAGATGTTCAATTGTTCTTTTACCGAAGTGGCGTTAAAGCCGCTGCCTTGCAATAGTTCAGCCTTGTCGAATACTTCTACTTTATTACCAAAATGGGAATTTATTTTTTGGCGATACGGGTGATTACTGTTTTTTAGATTCTTTATGGTTTGTTCTAAAATCGTAATTGAGGGAACCAACCAAACAACAGCTTTAGGTTTGTCATAATCAAAGGCATCAAAAATGGTTTTGATGGCATTGCAGGCAATAAACGTTTTCCCGCCTGCTGTAGGTACTTTTATGCAAATGTGTGGAACACGGGGAACATTGTTTTTGTAAGGTTCAATTGCGGTACCTGAAAAGGGAAATAAAGGTGTTCTCGGATGATTGGTCCAGAAATTATAAAAAGCCACATTCACATCTTTGGTTTCCTGAATGTGTTCCAAAAACAAGGAAAGGTCGTTAATTACTTGTTGTTGATACGGTTTGAGTTCCATTATTTCTTCATCCGTTTGTTAATTTCTTTGTCAAAGTCAGATATCAGTTTTTGCGTTTTATTAAAGGTATCGTATTCACGAACGGCCTTTTTTGCTGCTTCTAATTGAGATATGTGTCCTTTACCAGTTAAAACCTTGTACTCGTTAAAACTCAAAAATTTGTTCACACTTTCCGCAAGTTGTTCCATGGTAAAGGTGTTTTCCCGTTCAATTAAGCCTTCAATGTAGTCGAAATAGCCTGATACGGTTCGTTCTAACTGTTGAATTTCTTTTTCTTGCAGATAGTTCTTTGCAATAATCACATCCGATTTTAATACTCTACCGTTTGGGCTGTTTTTCCAGGTGGTAAGTCCCATATTTTCCTTTGTGGCATCTGCGGATAGATGAATAATTTCCGCTGCCGTTTTTCGTGTTTTCGCATAGTGAAATTTGTTTTGAACCATCACATAAAAGTTTTTGGTGATCTCCGATTTGGGGTCGTAATCGATGCTACATTCTGCAAAAATGTCCGTTATTTGTTGATAAATCCTGCGTTCGCTTGCACGAATAGAACGAACCCGGCGAAGTAATTCCTTAAAGTAATCTTTATTGAATAACCGGCTGCCATGTTTTAAGCGTTCATCATCTAACACAAAACCTTTTAAGATGTACTCTTTTAAGGTTTGTGTTGCCCAAATTCTAAACTGAGTAGCCTTTCTGCTATTTACTCTGTAACCAACTGAAATAATGGCATCAAGATTGTAGAATTTAGTTTTCCGCGAAACTTCTCTACTACCTTCTACTTGAACTTGTAAAAATTCTTTACAAGTTGCATCTTCCTGCAATTCAGCATCTTCATAGATGTTTTTAAGATGCGTAGTGATGTTTTGGGTACTCGTATCAAATAATTGGGCTAAGGATTTTTGAGTTAGCCAAACAGTCTCATCTTGTACAAAAACATCTACTCGCACATCATTGTTTGGTGTGCTGTAGATCAGAAATTTGTTTTGTTGATTTTCCATAGCTCAAAATTTGGTGATATCTCTTGGAATTTTTTTGAATAAAATGTGATGTTTTTTCATGAAATCTTTGGTGAGCAAGCAGTTATCGGCATAGATTACATACTGTTCGGCTTTGGTTTTTATGGTAGCTAAAAAAGTATGGTCTAAGGTAGTAAGCTCATTGGGCAAGTAGTGAAAGTAATATGCTGTATCGTTATGCTTACCCAAATAAGCGTTGTTATCGTTGTGTTCGGTTAAGGTAAGCGGCGTTTGGGTTTCGGTGTAATAGATGTATTGGCGAATTTTCTCTACCCCAACCAACTCATTCAAATTGCCGTCTGGAGAAAATAGGGGTTGACCCAATTCGTAAAAATCAAAACTTCCGCCTGTGGCTTCGGTGATTTTTGTTCCTTCACCATAACCTTTAATAACCCGTTTTACTCGTTCGGCGGTGATGGTTTCGGCGTAATCTTCCATCTCAACAAGGATGAATTTGCGATTGCCTCCGTCTTGTTTGTTGAGGTTAAGAACTGCGTGAGCA
>CAZIQX010000101.1:0-2274 GCA_964541325.1 uncultured Chitinophagales bacterium
AACCGAATTCAGCGGGGAATCAACCGATGAAATTATGATGAAAATCTTGCGCCCACCGTTTCAATCAACCGAAAAGACTTCCCTCGAATTTGCCGAAAAGCTCTATTTAAAAACGATTAAAATCAAAGAAGAAGCGAATGCATTAATTTCTACATATTTGCAAAATTGGGAATTGGAGCGATTAGCTTCGATTGACCGAATTGCCCTACACATGGGAATAGCAGAGTTGCTTTTTTTTGATGATATCCCCACCAAAGTTACGATTAACGAGTATATCGAAATCGCAAAAAAATACTCAACGTACAAATCCGGAAAATTTGTGAATGGTATTTTGGATTCTGTTTTGCAACAGCTCAAACAAGAACAAAAAATCAAGAAAACGGGTCGCGGACTCATCGAGAATAAAGTTTAATGAGTACAGGTTTTGTTGCTATTGGCGATATTCATGGGTGTTCATTAAGTCTTCAGGCTTTGCTTACTCAATTAAGCCAATATGCTAACCGAACATTTATCTTTTTGGGCGATTACATCGACCGAGGACCGAGTTCTAAAGACGTAGTTTCCACTCTTATATCATTTGCAGCGTCGCACAAGTGTATTTTTTTAAGAGGTAATCACGAACAAATGTTGCTTGATGTTCAATCCGGTGAATCAAACGAAAACTGGATTGTAAATGGCGGCAAAACCACGATTCAATCTTATTTGAACGAAAATCGCCGTTTTGAACTCCCTTATCAACATTATCATTTTTTTCAAAACACACGGCTTTTCTTTAATACACCCGATTTTTTGTTTGTTCATGCCGGTGTTGACCCCGACTATTCTGTTGAAGACAACTTGCTCGAGGAGCAATTTCACCAAGATTTTATGTGGGAACGAAGACATTTGAAAGAGCTTAATATCTGGGAAAAAACCGTTGTTTTTGGTCACACACCTAAGCCAACACCGATTCAAGGTCCCAATATACTGGGAATTGATACAGGTTGTGTGTATAAAAACTTACCCGGATTAGGAAAATTAACCGCTGTAATTTTACCTGAAATTACCTTCGTTCAACAAGAATGTATAGATGAACCTAAACCTTATTAATTATTATTTATGAGTTTACAAGTAGGAATTGTTGGTTTGCCCAACGTTGGAAAATCAACTTTATTTAATGCTCTAAGTTCGGCCAAAGCAGAGGCGGCAAACTTCCCGTTTTGTACTATCGACCCAAACGTAGGAATAGTTTCTGTACCTGATGAACGAATGGATAAATTGGTAGAGTTAATCAATCCAAAAAAATCCATTCCTGCCATTATTGAATTTGTTGACATAGCGGGATTGGTAAAAGGCGCTGCTGAAGGAAAAGGCAAAGGAAACGCGTTTTTATCGCATATTCGTGAAGTGGATGCAATCATCAATGTAGTTCGATGTTTTGATGACGACGATATTCTTCATGTGGAGGGAGATGTTGATCCGATTCGTGATATCAACATTATTCGTGATGAGTTGGTTTTAAAGGATTTAGAGTCCGTTGAAAAACGAATTGAACGTCTAAAAAAAGATGCAAAATCAGGTGAAAAAGCAGTAAAAGATGCTCTTGAAATGGCAGAGCGTTTACGAGTTCATCTTGAAAATGGATATACAGCAGCCAGCTTTGAAGCAACTGACGCTGAGCGCGAAACAATTAAAGGGTTTTTCTTACTTACCGACAAGCCAAGTATGTATGTGTGTAATGTAGATGAATCTGACCTGCCTGATGCCCATGATAATGTGTATGTGAAACGTGTGCGTGAGTTTGCTGTAAAAGAGAACAGTGAAGTTATCGTTGTTTGTGCGAAGATTGAAGCCGAATTAGCAGAACTAGATGCCGAAGAGAAAAAAGAATTCTTAAAGGATTTAGGAATTGAACAACCCGGATTAAATGTGTTAATCAGAGCAGCCTATTCAAAACTTGGTTTGATTACCTATTTTACAGCGGGTGAAAAGGAAGTTCGTGCTTGGACCATCAAAAGAGGCACAAAAGCACCAGGTGCTGCCGGTGTAATTCACTCAGATTTTGAACGGGGTTTTATTCGAGCCGAAACCATCAAATACGCCGATTTTGCACATTATGGAAGCGAAGCTGCTGCAAAAGAAGCCGGTAAGATGCGTTCTGAAGGTAAAGAATACGTTGTTGAAGACGGCGATATAATGCATTTCCGCTTTAACGTGTAGAACTTCACGTGTTTGTAGAAACAAAAAAGGCTACTCCATTGAGTAGCCTTTTTTTATTTAACGAATTTAATCTTC
>CAZIQX010000101.1:2284-12053 GCA_964541325.1 uncultured Chitinophagales bacterium
TCGTCTTCTTCAGCGGGCTCATCATCCATTGGTTCGTCGTCGTCGGAAGGAATATCAACTTCTTCATCCACTTCAACTTCTTCAACCTCAGGAACGGCTGCTTCGTCGTCGTCGTCGGCAACAACGGGTTCAACTTTTTTCTTCTTTGGTTTAGTGTCGGTTGCACCAGCTCTACGCAATAACATAGCAACTTCAGGTTGTTCATTGTCATTAGCAATACTCAGAGCGGTGTCTCCATTTTTATCGGTTATTTTAATTTCTGCACCGTTAGCAATAAGGAAGCGAACAACCGGAATATGACCTTCTTTTGAAGCCAGCATTAAAGGAGTTTGTGCCCAGTTGTTTACTGCATTAATGTCGGCACCATTTTCCAGGAGGAAACGAACAGCTTTCAAATGGCCTTCGCGAGCCGCGCCAATAATGGCTAAAGGGCCTACTTCAGCACCATTTTCAATCAAGTATTTCATCATTGGGATGTTACCGGATTGGGCAGCACGATTTAAAGCAGTTCCACCGATTTTGTTACGAGCATTCACATCGGCACCGTGATCAACAAGAAACTTTACCATTTCTACGTTGTTGTTTTGAGAAGCATAAATAAGTGCTGAAGTGCCGCTTTTGGTAGTTTCATTTACATTTCCACCACGTGCATGTGCACGTTTCAGCGCTTCAAAATCATTGTCGATAGCCGCCTGAAGCAATTCAGGCACATCATAATACATGGTAGGTGTCAAGGCCGTTCAGTATTTAAGAGGTTTAAAAATTTGCGTCGGAAGATATGAATCATTCTGCATCTTTGATAGATAAAATCATTGATTTTTCTTTTTCAAAATTAAGCAGAAATATAACATGTTAACCTTAAGCGTAAACGTTGTTAGTGGTTTGTTTGGTTTGAAGTGTAACATATTCGAAGTAACTGTTTCCTATTATTTTTTTTAAAAATGATGTGAACATGTACTCGCATCATAATGTGATTGATGCTTACTCATTAAGATGTTACCTTACAAGTAAACCTGAATAAACCGTGTAAACGCCATGAAATCAGCTGCTTTTTTACTCTCCCTTTTTATGTTAGGCGGATGTTACACTCAGTTGCGAATTCCGCAAAAATACGATTATGGTTTTCCTTATCAATCTGAACGAGATTATTCAGATAATCAAGCTTATACCGATGATGCAAACTATGCTTATCAAGATGGTTATGAAGATGGATATCAACAAGGGGTTCAAGTGTTTACGGATTGGAACGTAGCTTCACGTTGGAATTCCTATTATAATCGCTTCTATTGGGCAGATCCTTATTGGGGTGCAGGTTTTTATGATCCGTTTCTGTGGGATCCTTTCTGGGGATTTTACGGCGGTTGGGGCTTAAGTTATTATCAAGCCGGTTACTCGTATTGGTGGGGAGCTCGTTCACCTTATTGGGGATGGAGCTGGGGTTGGCCTGGTAATGCTTGGGCAAATGTTGTTGTAGTTCGTAATAACTCAGATAATGGAAATACTCGCTGGACTTATGGACCTCGAGACTTTGGTCCGGGAAGTATGATGAATGTTAGAGGTTCGCGCACTAGTGTTCAAAAAACCGGGTTCAATGGTGATTACACACGTGGAACAAGAATCAATACACGTGGATCAAGAACGGGTTCATATACCGTTCCAACACGAAGCCGTGGATCATCAGGTGCATCTTCATCAGGTGGAAGTATCGGACGTCCATCTAGTTCAGGTTCATCCGGTTCGAGTGGGGCACGTCCATCAAGAACGGGCAACAATCAATCTTCTTACACACCCGCAAGTACAACTAAAACTCCAAGTGTTGGCTTGCCTTCATCTACTAGAGGTTCAACGGCCAAAAGTTCTGCTTCAAAAGGCAGTTCGTCATCATCCAAAAAATCAAATACTCGTCCATCTCGCACAGGGAATTAAAAGTTTTTGTCTTCACGATTTACCCCATAATTAATGTTTAAGTATATGAGAACAAGAGTTGCAATCTTTGCATGGAGTTGTATGGCTTTCTTGCCTAGTTTATTAGTTGCTCAAACTCCAGTTGACGCTGCCCGATATTTTCAGCCGGGTTTAGGTACCGTTGGTTCAAATTTGAATACATCAGGAGGTTTTTCCCTTCTCTCGTATGATTATGAATCTGTGCTATTTAACCCTGCAATGAGTTCGTTATTCGCCAATTCTGAATTTAGCATGTCGTTGAATACTATTAATGCAGGTTCAACATCAACTTATCTTGGAAATTCTTCTGATTTTTCTGAAAATGCATTTGGAATCAATGCCTTAGCTGGTGTTTTTAAATTGCCAACGTATCAAGGAAATTTTGCACTCTCAGCCGGATATATCCAAAAAGCAAATTATAATCGTGTTTTTTCCGCTTCCGGATTTAATACTCAAAATTCAGTTTCCGATTTTTTAGCTCAGACAACCGATGATAATCTTCGATTTATCTCTTACAATGGTTATGCCATTGACTCCGCAAGAGTAAATGGAGTTGCAACCGGTGAAATGTCTTCCATTTATCGTTTTTCAGGTTTTACCGGGATAAATCAGTACATAGAACAAACGGAATCGGGTCAACTTGGTGAGTTTGTTGTAAATGCATCAACTGAGGTGATAAAAGATATTTTTATAGGTTTTACCTTAGGAATTCCTCTTGGAACCTACTCGTATGAACGAGTTTACTTTGAGCAAGATGTAGATAATAATTATGACCAATTTCCATCAAATGTTACCGATTTATTATACACAGAAACGTTTGATGCTCGGGTTTCCGGAATTTACGCCAAGTTAGGAACGGTTATTAAACCTGCCCAATGGCTTAATATTGGAATAAGTTATCAAACACCTTATGAACTTGAGGTGAATGAAAATTACTTTAACTCGGTATTTACTCGTTTCGATGATGGAACCACCCCAACGAATGACTTTATTTATCAATTAGATGGAAGTTTTACCTACACCATCATGAATCCTCAAATTATTCAGGTTGGACTCGGAATTCAGAATTTGGCTGGACTAGATGCTGGTTTAACCCTTGATTATCGCTCATTTAATGATTTAGAGTTTAGCGCAGGACCTGAGTTTAAGTCGTTTGAGTTAACACAAAATCGAGCAATTCGTGCTCAATTTAGAGATGTGCTTTTTGTTAGCGGGGGCGTTGGATATGATTTTAATGGCTTTAAACCACAGGCAGGATTTGCTTATATCCCATCTATGTATCAAAATGGGGGTGTAAATTTGATGCAATATAGTTTGGGCTTTTTGAGTCGTATTTCGGATCAAATGAGTTTTTCATTTGGAATGAATTATCAAACTGCTCAAGAAACGGTAAGTCTATATCAAACAGCAGATTTTGGTGGTAGTCCCATTTTGGAAAATGACCAATATCGATTATCAGCACAAATAGGCTTGCATATTCGATTTTAAAAAAAAGGCTCGTCAACTAAACTGACGATCCTTTTTTTATTCAACTTCTTCGGGTCTGTCTTTTATGGGATTTACGCTCAGAACAGGAGCACCAACCGTTCGAACTACATTTGCTGTTGTTGAGCCAAGCGTTAGGTATTTTAAGCCCGTTCTTCCAATCGTTGCCATAGCAATCAAATTGTAATTTCTCGAAAAATGCAAATTGAAAATAGCTTCGTGAGGTGACTCACTCGTTAGAACAACTTCCGGTTTAATCTGTTCGATAATGTCACCAAAGTGTTCTTCTATCAATTTGTTCATTCGGTCTTTTCGTAAAGCTGCAAATGTTTGAGCTGTACTCATACTTTTGAATTCATCATATTTAATGATATGTACAAAATCTACTTTTGCATTTGTTGCTTTAGCAAATTGATGAACCCATGAAAATGCAGCAAACGAATTTTCCGAAAAATCAGTAGTGAGCAAAATTTTGTTCATAGGTTCAATTACAGATTCCCGTTCAATTATAAGAACCGGTGTGTGTGAAATTCGCAACACTTTTTCAGAAACAGAACCTAATATGAACCGTGAAAAACCGGTTCTGCCGTGAGTGCTCATAATCACTAAATCGTGATTTTTTGCTTCATCCGTAATAGCTTGTGGAGCATTTCCCACACTTACAAGTGGTTCAGCAAGTGCATCTTTAGGTAAACGTTCTTCGGAAACCTGTCTTAAACGGTCTTTAATGGCAGGTTCAATCTCGGTAAAATTAACTTGACTACCAATTCCCATTCCCATGTAATACAAACCGCCGATATCGGCAACCGGAATATAGGCGTGAAAAGGAGTCACTTTTGCACCAACCATTCGGTGAATAGCAGCGGCTGTATCAAGTGCCAGAAGTGAAAGATCGGAGAAATCAATTGGCACCAAAATGTTCATCGTTTTCATAAGGCCTCCTTTTCTAAATCAGATTAACTAGTCTTAATATAATCAAACAAAAGAGAATTTTTGGTTAAAACCAATCTTTTCTTTTGAAAAAAATCAGTAATCCACCTGCGGTTACGAACATCAAACTTAATACAAGGGGATAACCATACTTCCAATTTAACTCAGGCATATTGAAAATGCTAATTTCTGTGTTGAAATTCATGCCATACAAACCTGCAATAAAAGACAGAGGGATAAAAATCGTTGAGATAATCGTTAGGATTTTCATCACTTCATTCATCTTCATGGAAAGTTGATTCATGTAGGAATCAACTAATGAAAGTGCCATTTCTCTGGAGGATTCAATTGCATCTGTATGTTGATTAGCATTATCGTATATGTCGCTAAATTAGAGTTTTATTTCTGTGCTTAAATTAGTATTGGTTTCTCGAATTAAATTGCCGGTGATTTCTTTTGTTGCCCAAATACATTTACGACAAATATTCAAATTATGGCGCAAAATGTGAGTTTTTAATAAAGTGTCTCGCTTTGGTGAAGTAATAATTTCTTCCTCCAAGTGTTCCGACTCCTCAAAGATTTCGTCTAAAACGGGAAAGAGAGAGTCCACGGCTATATCGAGAAGGGCATAGCACAGGTATGGACTTCCCAAATTGCGCAAACGAGGTGAACCATCCCGGATTCGAACTTTTAATGAGTTGAAAATTTCGGTATCACGCTCTTGAAAGCTAATCACAGTATGTTCTTGGAATGCGATTAAACTAATTTGTTCGGTAGTGAAACGTTCATTGTTAGCACTTCTGTAAGGGATGTTTTGCACAAAAAAATCATAGTCAGAGTAGCGTTCGTGCTTTGTTCGCTGATGAGTATTCATCACATCTTCAAGAACTAAAGATTGAATCGAAAAAATCTCACCAATTTCCTTAATGATTTGTGCATCATGTACACCAATAACTTGAATCCATGTGGTATAATCATGATTTAAAATATTCTTAAGGGTATGAATGTCAATATCATGATACTCGTTTAATGTGTTTGGTGCAAAACTATAAACGTTAATTGATACGGGTTTTTCGTTATAAACACCTGTATGAACTAAACTTCCAGGTGGTAAACCAATCCCTTTGGCTTTTCTGCTTTTCCGAAGCAATTTTCGAGTTTGTAAGTTGATTTGCTTGGCTACTTTATTCATGCTGTTTGTGTATCAGCTGCAATCTATCGTTTTTTTTAAGAAAAATCATTTGACTTAGATAAACAGGCGTCTATCCATTTTGAATGGTTTAGATTCAACCACTTTAATTTGCGAAAAATCAGGATGATAGGGATTTAAAAGCACATTAAATTCCTCGGGTATTATAGCAGAAGGGACTTGCAAAACCGGATATTTTTGTTGATAGACAAATTGGTCCCCAATTTGTTGAGTAGCTTCATAAACAGGAAACTCATTCCATTGATCCGGTAAATCAGAAAGGTTAACTCGTTTCATCGAAAGAGAATCAGGAAGAAAGAGTGAAGCAACAAGAAAATCATTCGGAAGATTAGCCAAACTTAAATGAACAGCAACCTCGGCCAATGCTAAAGCTCTGGATGATGAAGTATAAACCAAGGAAACTCCTTGGCTATTCCACCGCCCACCACGTAGGGAAGCACCAATTCCAGATAGCGGGTCAGGATAGATTGCCCGATGCAAGCGATAAACGAGCATCAGGCAAAAATTCCGTGATCGATTCGGGTTAACTCGTTGAGGAGCAATTCTTTACCATATGAACTTTTAAGCAATGTAAATGGTATTCGGTTGCCAAGTGCAAAATTTGGTTCGTTTAACCAACGATTGAATGATTCGAGTGAGCCGAATACTCGTTGACCCATTTCGCTAACTTCTGCCACTTCGATAATACGCTCTGTTTGCGTTGACTTGAGCAGAAAATCTTCTTCAAGGTGTTTGTAGCGTTGTAAGGTTTTAACTGAAACATCGAGCATATCGGCCCAATCAGTTTCGCTGAAGGGTAATTTGTTTTGAATAATCCTGAACGTTGAGTAGTTCAAACCCCTTGCAATCGTTTCGATTACAGCATGTTTGTTGTACCCACCGGCTGTGTATCGTAAAGCAGGTTCGTTTAAGATAATTGGTTCCGGATCTTTCGGGATGTATTCTTTTTTTGAATTTTCCATTATGCGACATTTTAGTTATTTATTACCTAAAATGTACATAAATATTTTAAAATTTCAAATGATTTATTACCTGTTCACCAACTTCACTTGTGGTAAAACCTCCACCCAGGTCTTGAGTGGTTAACCCGTTTTCCAGACAACTTTCCACAGCACGTTCGATTGATTGAGCCGCTGAACTTTCTCCTAAGTGTTTGAGCATCATAGCAGAAGAAAGAATTGATGCAAACGGATTGGCAATATTTTTTCCGGCTGCTTGTGGAAAAGACCCATGAATAGGTTCAAATAAACCAATGTTCGTACCCACTGATGCACTTGGTAACATTCCCATAGAACCGGGAAGCATAGAAGCTTCATCAGAGAGAATATCTCCAAAGAGATTTTCGGTTAAAATCACATCAAATGTGCGAGGGTTGCGGATAAGTTGCATGGCTGCATTATCCACAAACATAAACTCTAACTCAATGTTGGTATGTTCCTTCGCAAAATCTGTCACCACTTCGCGCCATAATCGGGAGGTAGCTAAAACATTTGCTTTATCAACAAGGGTAACTTTCTTTTTTCGTGATGCTGCTAAATCAAACGCTATTTTTGTAACACGTTCAATTTCATTACGATCGTATTCGCAGGTATCAAAAGCTTTAAAACCATTTTCGGTGCGTCCACGAGGCTCACCAAAATACAATCGGCCCGTTAATTCACGCACAAAAATCAAATCCACATCAACCAAAAGTTCATCTTTTAGTGGAGATGATTTATATAAGGATGGCCAGGTTTTTACCGGCCTCAAATTTGCGAATAATCCCAAATCTTTGCGCATCGCCAATAAACCTTGTTCCGGACGAACTTTAGCACTTGGGTTATGGTCATATTTTGGGTCACCAATGGCTCCAAAAAGAATAGCATGACTTTTTTTGCATAATTCAGCCGTTTCTTCAGGATAGGGCGACCCCGTTTTTTCAATGCCTGATGCACCGATTTCAGCCCAAGAAAAAGAGAAAGAAATGGGGAAAATTCTAGAAATGGCTTCTAATACCTTTACGCTTTCAGTGGTAACTTCAGGACCAATCCCATCTCCAGGGAGAACAGCAATTTGATAGGTTTTCATAAAACTAATTTATCTTTTTAAGTGGCGCCATTCCGGAATGTGCGCTGCATAAGTGTTTGTTTTTTCCTTTTGATTTAGTAAGAAATCTAAATCATCAAATCCGTTTATTAAACATACTTTTTTATAGGGATTGATATCAAAAGGATAGACAGTGTTCGAATCAGTACGAGTAACCGTTTGGTTTTCAAGATTGATGATTAACTCGAGTTCTGGTTGGCTTGTAATATCGTGCAGTAGTGTTCTTACCTGCTCATCATCAAGCTGAATGGGCAATAATCCATTATTGAGGGCATTATTTTTAAAAATATCAGCGAAAAAGGAAGAGATAATGACGAGGAAACCATAGTCAGCCAATGCCCATGCAGCATGTTCACGACTCGAACCACATCCAAAATTGCTTCCGGCTACTAAGATTTTTCCTGAATACATCGGGTTATTTAGCGGGAAATTAACGTTTAGGGATTCTTCAGAGTCGTATCTCCAATCACGAAAAAGATTGTCCCCAAAACCCTCTCGAGAAGTTGCTTTTAAAAAGCGTGCCGGAATAATTTGATCGGTATCAATATCATCGATTGCTAAAGGCACACAAGTAGATGTTAATGTTGTAAATGCTTGCATGTTAATAGTTTAATAAGGTTCGTACGTCGGTGAGTTTGCCGGTTAATGCGGTAGCAGCAGCGGTTAAGGGTGATGCCAAAATTGTTCGCGCCCCCGGCCCTTGACGCCCTTCAAAGTTTCTGTTTGATGTTGAGACACAATATTCACCTTTAGGGATTTTGTCTTCATTCATACCTAAGCAAGCTGAACAGCCCGGTTCACGTAGTTCAAAGCCGGCTGATTCAAAAATCGAGTCGAGTCCTTCTCGTGCTGCTTGTTCCCGAACTTGCCGAGAACCGGGTATAATGTAAGCCGTAACGTTATTTGCTTTTGTTTTACCTTTTACCAATGCAGCAACACTTCGTAAATCTTCAATGCGTGCATTCGTGCAACTCCCTATAAAAACGTAATTAATGGGAGTTCCCTCAAGTGCTTGGTTTTCCTCAAGCCCCATGTAGCCCAAGCTTTTGCGAAAATTATCACGTTGATTTTCTTCAACTTTAGCGGCCATTGGAACAGGTTCGGAAATTTTAATTCCCATTCCCGGATTCGTTCCATAAGTCACCATTGGTTCGATGTCTTCTGCACGAAAATAGAGTTCTTTATCAAAGTGTGCACCTCTGTCACTAAATAAGGATTTCCAATCTTCTAAAGCAGCTTCCCAGCTTGACCCTTTCGGTGCAAATGGCTTACCCTTAATGTACTCGAAGGTAATGTCATCCGGAGCAATCAATCCACCCCGTGCACCCATTTCAATCGACATGTTGCAAATGGTCATTCGTGCTTCCATACTTAAACGACGAATAGCAGAACCACAATATTCCACAAAATATCCTGTAGCACCTGATGCAGAAATACGCGATAAAATGTATAGAATAAGGTCTTTTGCCGTTACTCCACGACCCAATTCTCCATCAACATGGATGCGCATTTGCTTAGGTTTGGATTGAAGTAGTGTTTGAGTAGCCAAAACATGTTCCACTTCACTAGTTCCAATTCCAAAAGCGATTGATCCAAAAGCTCCATGCGTTGAGGTGTGTGAGTCCCCGCAAACAATGGTTAACCCCGGTAAGGTGATACCCAATTCAGGACCAATTACATGAACAATTCCCTGATATGGATGACCTAAGCCGTATAATTCAACGCCAAACTCATTACAGTTCTGGGTTAGCATTTCCACTTGTTTACGGGATAAGTTTTCCGAAATGGGTAAATGTTGATTAATGGTTGGAACGTTGTGGTCGGCTGTTGCTATGGTTAAATCAGGTCGATGTACAGGAATACCACGTTTTCTGAGTCCTTCGAATGCTTGAGGACTTGTAACTTCGTGAATAAAGTGTCGGTCGATGAATAGCACATCAGGACCGTTATCAACAGTGGTTACTACATGGTTTTGCCAGATTTTATCAAAAAGTGTAGGCATACGAAAAGGTTTAAGGTTTAAGTCGTAAGGGGTAAGCGGAATTACTGAAAAGTTATAGAGGTGTATTTCGGAAAAGTTATAGAGGTGTAAAGGTTTAAAGTTGTAAAGTTGGA
>CAZIQX010000102.1:0-1083 GCA_964541325.1 uncultured Chitinophagales bacterium
GTTACAGATTTTATACATGATGACCGAATGGATGCAGATTAAACGAAGGATTGCTTTCGCTCGAATACGTTGGTAAATGCGGCCCAGATTCCGGTCTGCACCGGAATGACGATGCGGTTCGCTTTCGCTCGGAGACGCTCACTTAAAGGACTAACAGTCTTTTAAGGACTGTTAGTCCTAACGGGATGTTCGCTTTGCTCTAATGCGGTGGTTGCTGCGGCTCAGATTCCGGTCTGCACCGGAATGACGATGCGGCTCGCTTTCGCTCGAATACGCTCACATAAAGGACTCACAGAGTCCAAAGCGCTGTGAGTCCTAACGGGATGTTTGCTTTGCTCTAATGCGATGGTTGCTGCGGCCTAGATTCCGGTCTGCACCAGAATGACGATATCCACGGACGAAGACGTCCGCGGGATATGATCAGGCATGACCGAATCTCACTTCGGATAAAAACGCGCCTAGATTGTGGTGGAGGGTATTGAGCTTGCTCAACAAGGAGCTTGGGCTTCGACTGTATCCACAAAAGCAGGAAGCGTAGCGTCTTGGCTTTTGTGGGAGAAGCCAACAAGCGACGCAGCCGAACAGCACAATCAGCGCAGGTTTTTTGCCACTTTTTTCTAAAAAAAGTGGAAGGGATTTCGCAAAAGCTTTAGTCTTTGTAAAGCAAAAAACGTTAGGCGATTGGGGAGTTTGGTTTAAAGGCTCGCTTTCGCTCGAATACGCTCACATAAAGGACTAACAGTCTTTTAAGGACTGTTAGTCCTAACGGGATGTTCGCTTTGCTCTAATGCGAGGGTTGCTGCGGCTCAGCGTTCGTTTGAAATTTATGGTTTTAAATTAGAAAAGGATTGGGATGATTGGAGTGTACTATTCAAACCAAAACAACCGATTCACATTAAAGCCCAAGCGTAGGTGATTGAGCAGTCCGCCATCTAAATTGGTGGCATAACGCATCATATAGGGTTCTGTGTAAAACTGCGAGGTAGTTAAAAACATCTGAAAAACATGACTTCCTGTTTCAATTTCAACTCCGAAACCTAACTGAACGCGCAATCCGTCCGAATAAACCGGCATAAACTCACC
>CAZIQX010000102.1:1093-12032 GCA_964541325.1 uncultured Chitinophagales bacterium
CTCACCCGTTAAAACCGTTCGCTTACTAATTTTATAACGCGAACCCATACCCAAGCCAACATATAAGTCTTCAAATGAATAAAATGGCGCTAAAAACTCCGTTTGTTGGAAAACAGCTACCGATGGAGATAACAAAAAACTCAAGTCTTCATTTACTTTTCGTGAAATAGGGATAGAAATACCTCCAAAAAGACGATCATTCATGGAGTAACCGGGGGCATCATCGGTGCGAACGCCTAGAGTGGCATCTATGGAAACGCTTAAGGGAACAGAACCCGAACGTGTTTGTTGCGATAAGGTGTATTTCCCGCGAAAATCATACGCTTTTTGAAATTTAGTTCTTCCAATTCCTAAAGAAAGCTTATCGGTTATTCCCCAATCCAATGAAAACCGAATATTGGCGGAGCCATCCATACCCCACAATTCCTGTGCATTCGTTAACGACTCAACGGGACCAAAACTATGTTGAATCATGAAATGCAGCGTTTTTGGATCAATATTTTTGGTGGTATTTAACGTGATTAACTTTGGAGCTTTAAACACAGCATCAACGGATCCGTCTTTTACCACACGCTCTCGTTTCATTTGAGCTTGAAGCTGAGAGCTAAAAATCATGAACAAAGTGAAGATGAACAGACGTTTAACTAAATGCATTTATTCCTCATTTTTTGATTCTAAGCTAACACTCAAACTGATTTTTTGTTCTTCACTTAATTTTAAAAATAAAAACTGAGGACGAGGAATCTCATAATCAGCTAACTTAACCGTCCATGACGCCTTAATATTGAGCTTCTGCTGTTCTAAAATCGCGATTCCATCCACTTCTATTTCTTGGGTTTTTCCTCGAATGGTGAATGTTCCTTTTGCTTTTACAGATTGTTCACCGGTTTGGGCGGCATCAAATCCATGCAATTTTCCAAAAAATTCAATAAAGGGAAATTCCTCTGTGTTTAAGTGGTTTTCCCGCATATGTTCATCGCGCAGTTTAATACCCGTGCTTAAGGTATTCGTATCCACGTAAAAATCGAGGGTGCTATCTGCTAGATTTACCTGACCAACCACATTTGTTGAAACACCTGTAAAGCTTTCAACCGTTGCTTCTGAAAAGAATTCCACCTTGCCTGTTTGCGTTGAATAAACTTGGGCATGAACATCAAATGAAACGCATATCAAACTAATTATAACCAAGAGTTTATTCATTAGTAGCTCCGTTATCAATCCATGTTTTGATGGTATTGATTTGCGACTCCGACAAACTGCTTCCATTTGGCATTTTGGGAACGGTTCCAACCGGACCTAACAACAATTGATAGAGCGGACTTGCATCAGCATCACCGGCGATAACCGAACGACCTAGTCTATTTCCTGATGCATTCACGATATTATTATACGTATTCAAATTAACGCCACCGCTTCCTCCATGGCACGAGGCACAATGTTGAGTAAAAATGGGTAAAACCTGATCGTTAAAAAAAGATTCAGGGTTAGGGTTTGAATTTCCGGGGTCAGAAACATTATCTGCGCAAGATATCATCCATATAGAAATCAAGAGGAAAAAGAAGGTGGTTTTGGTTGTCATAGTGTGCTGAGTTTAGGATTCAAGCTCTGTGTGATAATACCTTATTCAGGTTTAATAATGCGTCGTTGAAACTACATTTGCCTATGTAACCGATTTATTTCACGATAAAATTCCCTTTGTTTTCGATTTTTTAAAATCGGGTGTACTCAATTTCATTATCATCAACATCATTCATCCACTAAATCTAAGTCTATGGTTCGCAGAATTTTATTTTTATTGATGTTAAGCGCATTTTCGAGTCTTTCAACAGCGCAAGTAAAGCTCGATTACTATTTGGATAACACCGGATACAATCCCCAAATCCCCACCCCTGCTGATATTCTCGGTTACGAAGTTGGGGAGTGGCACGTTCGTCATGGCGATTTAGTTCAGTACATGTATGCATTAGCTCAATCTTCCGACCGAGTTACCATCAAAGAGTATGGTAGAACTTATGAAAAACGTCCATTGTTGGCCTTAACCATTACGTCAGTTGAAAATCACGCCAAACTCGAGCAGCTTAAAAAAGAGCATGTGGATTTAACCAATCCGGAAGTTTCTTCAAAACTAAACACGGAAACCATGCCTGCTGTTATTTACATGGGATTTAGTGTGCATGGCAATGAACCAAGTGGCGCGAATTCTTCTCTATTGGTTGCGTATCGTTTGGCAGCTTCCAACGAACCGGAAATTCTGGAAGCATTAAAGAATACCGTTATCATTTTCGATCCATCGTTTAACCCTGACGGACTCGATCGTTTTGCTTTTTGGGCCAATACCAATCGTGGCATGCAATTGGTAGCTGACCCTCAATCCCGCGAGCACAATGAATATTGGCCTTATGGACGCACGAATCACTATTGGTTTGATTTAAACCGTGATTGGTTACCCGTTCAACATGTGGAGATGAGCGGTAGAATTGCCTTATTTCATGAATGGAAGCCTAACGTGTTAACCGATCATCACGAAATGGGAACCGACGCTACCTTTTTCTTTCAACCGGGTATTCCATCTCGTACTAATCCAATCACCCCACAACTTAATCAGGATTTAACCGGAAAAATCGCTGTTTTTCATGCACAGGCTTTCGATAAACGAAACGCGTTGTATTACTCAGAAGAAAGCTTTGATGATTTTTATTATGGTAAAGGCTCAACCTACCCTGATGTAAACGGCTCAATTGGAATTCTGTTTGAGCAGGCTAGTTCGCGCGGACATATTCAGGAAAGTATTCATGGCGATTTAACGTTCCCTTTTACCATCAAAAATCAATACGAAGCTGCTTTTTCAACCTTAAAAGGCGTAAACGCTCTTCGTGTTGAGATCTTAAACTATCAACGAAATTTCTACAAAGAAGCGATAAACGAAGCTAAGAAAACTTCCGTTAAAGGGTATATTTTTGGCGATTCCAAGGATGCCTATCGTGGATTTGCGTTGGCCTCGATGCTAAAACATCACAAAATTGAAGTTCAGGGGATTTCCGGTAACGTAAATGTAAACAATACCACGTTTACTCCTGAAACCGCTTATTTTGTTTCAACCGAGCAACCTCAATACCGACTCATTCGGGCTATTTTTGAAAAAACAACCACGTTTAAAGACTCTCTTTTTTATGATGTTTCAGCGTGGACCATGCCTTTAGCATTTAATTTACCGTATGCAGAAGTGGATGGAAAATCGTTGCGTTCCGTAAAAACAACGAGCCTGCCAACACCCAGCGGGAAAGTGGTAGAATCTAAAACCATTGTTGGATATGTATTTGAACCGCATGCTTATTTTGCCCATCGTGCTGTTTATCAGTTACAGCAAAAAGGAATTAAAGTAAAAGTTGCTCAACAAGAATTTACCGGTGTTGTAAATGGAAAGCCTCAACCGTTTCCTTATGGAACATTGTTGATTAGCTTTGGTGGTCAAGAGGTTAGCGAAACGGTTATTCGCGAGGCTATCAAACAAGCTGCTGAAACCAATTTCATTGAAATCAAAGGTTTAGAAACCGGATTAACTCCTCAAGGAGTTGATTTTGGGTCACGCTCGCATGCCCCTGTCCAAAAACCAAGTGTATTATTGTTAGCCGGTTCGGGTGTGAATTCCAATGATGCCGGTGAGTTATGGCATTTATTGGATACCCGAATGGAAATTCCAACCGTTTTGATGGATGCCGAACGTGTTTCAATTGCTGATTTGAGTAAATACACCGTTATTTTGATGGCTGCTGGAAGCTATGGTAACCTCGGAAAAGGTGGCGAAAACAAGATTTCCGATTGGGTTTCGGCAGGAGGAACTTTAGTTGCTATGAAATCCGCTATTAGTTGGGCGGCTCGTGCCGGACTTGCACCGGTTAAATTTGAACGCTCAGCGGCTGTTGATACAAGCAAAAATCAAGCTTATGCAGATTATGGAGCCTTAAACGGCGCACAGATAATTGGCGGAACCATTTTTGAAACCACCGTTGATTTAACGCATCCCCTTGCTTATGGACTAAGTTCAGATAAAATGCCTGTTTTCCGTGATCATACCTTATTTATGAAACCGGCTTCCAATCCATTTGCCAATCCTTTCCGTTACACCGCTAAACCCTTATTAAGTGGATATATTTCTAAACCAAATGTAGAACGCTTGGGAAATACAGCAGCGGTTTCTGTTTTTGCAAAAGGGCGCGGAAAAGTAATCGCCTTACTTGATAACCCAAACTTTCGGGCATTTTGGTATGGTCCCAACAAAGTATTAATGAATGCGATTTTCTTTGGTGATACCATAAGTAGTGGAACGGCACAGCGATAATTTGTGAATAAAAAAGGTCGGGAATTCCGACCTTTTTTGGTTTTATTAATCCAATCTCCAGTCATCAACTAGTTCATAGTTTGTACTTCTACCACCGGATTCTTCCTGTTTCAGGATACCTTTTTCAATTAAGTCTTTAATATCTCTAAGAGCAGAATCTGTAGAACTTTTTGTGATTTTTGCCCACTTCGTTGTTTTTAGTTTACCTTCGAAGCCATCAAACAACTTGTTCAACATAAGGCGCTGTCGTTTATTGAGTTCCGTTTCTTTGTGATAATCCCAAAATTTTGACTTGATTAACACTCGTTCTAGCGTGTCCTCAGAGTTCTGAATAGCTCGTAATAAGCAGTTTAAGAACCATTCGAGCCAAGCTGTAATATCACCTGAACTATGTTGCTCTTGTTTTAAAATGGAATAATATGCTTTCTTTTCCGTGAGTATTTGATTTGACAAACTATAAAAACGCAAGGTTGAATTTTCAGATCGCGCTAAAAACATATCTGAAATTGCTCTAGCTATTCGTCCATTTCCATCATCAAAAGGGTGAATAATGATAAACCAAAAATGTGCAATTGCAGCCTTTAAAACATCATCAAGATTTTGTTTTTCATTTGCCCATACAAGAAATTCATCCATGAATAGTAGTAGGTTTTCGGCTTTTGGAGCTTCATAATGAACCGTTTCTTTGCCTAAAGGACCTGAAACGATTTGCATTTCTCCCGTTCGATAAGATCCTACTTGTATTTTGTTCATCCCGCTCCAACCTGTTGGAAATAATGACGCATGCCAACCCAAGATTCGTTCTTCCGTCAATGCTAAGTGATAATTCTGGGTGGCATCTAACATCATTTCAACAACACCATCAACATCTCTTGAAGCTTCAATTAAATCATCCGACTCTATTCCCAGATGACGTGCAATTGAGGAACGGACTTGATCATAATTCAGACGCTCTCCCTCAATCTCTGATGACTTGACAACATCAGTAATTACCGTTGAAACATGCTTTTCTTCCCTCTCTGAAAAACCAAGAGCAGACATCTGACCAATGAGCTTTCCTTGTTGAAGACGTACTTGTCCTAAAAGAAAACTTATCCTATTCTCATCCCATGTAAATTCGGGCCAGTTTTCATATTGATAAATGTACTCAGGCATACTGCAACGTTATGTTGCCGATAATATACGCATTATTCTCCGCATTTTTGCGGTGAATACAACTACTAATCACCGCAAATGGCTTCTATTTGTAAATCACATCACAAAAAAAGCGAAACATTCAAAAAATGTTTCGCTTTCCATCATTTAGTTCAAGTTTTATTTATTCTTCCATTTCAACCGCAGCCTCTTTAGCGATGCGTTGTTGCACATCATAAGGCACTTTTTCATAACGGTTAAACTTTTTTGTAAACAAGGCTTTACCTTGCGATCCTGATTTCAGATAGGTTGCATAACGCTGCACTCCCGCCAACGCTCCAACCGCTTTAATTTTCTGAAATGATCCGGCTTGGTCCATACCTTGTATTTGTGCCCGACGTGTATTCAAATCCGAGAAGATATCACCCATATACTCTTGTGGAACAAGTACTTCCACATCGTAAACCGGTTCCATAATTTGCGGACCTGCACTTAAAAAGCCATCTTTAAATGCTTTTAAAGCAGCCATTTTAAAAGCGGCATCATTGGAATCCACAGAGTGCATACTTCCATCATACACAGAAACACGCACATCGCGTACAAATCCGCCTACTATTGGTCCATTTTGCATTTTATCCATGATTCCTTTCAAAATGGCCGGCATAAATCGAGAGTCGATTACTCCACCAACAATGCAATTTTGGAAGACCAATTTGCCACCCCAAGGTAATTCAATCACTTGGGTATCGCGAACGTTTACTCCTTCAGTTGCAGGCATACCCTCTGTGTAAGGCTCAAGTACAAAATACACTTCGCCATATTGTCCCGCACCGCCTGATTGTTTTTTATGTTTATGATGCGATTTTACTGGCTTGGTAATCGTTTCACGATAGGGAATCTTGGGTTCTGAAAACTCAACCTGAATTTTAAACCGCTCTTCCAAGTCATATTTTGCCACACTGAGATGTTCTTCTCCTTGGGTATGAATGACTACCTGATTAAGTTCGGCACTATTTTCAATCACTAAAGAAGGGTCTTCGTGATGAATGGCCAATAAAGCTGTCATCAGTTTTTCTTCTTCACCTGATTTTACAGGCTTAACCGCAACGGAATACACCGGTTCAGGAAAAGTTAGTGGGCGCAATCCAATATTTAGTGACTTATCGCGCAAGGTATCGCTGATATTAGCGTCTTTCAATTTTACAACAGCCCCGATATCACCCGTTTTTAACTCCTGAACTTCCGTTCTTTTTCCACCAACAGTGGTGAAAATATTGGCAATTCGGCTAGAGTTTCCGGTTGTATGATTCACTAAATCCATACCGGGTTTAATCGTACCACTATACACTTTGAAATACATCAAATCGCCCACATGCTGTTCGAGGTGATCTTTAAACAAATAAATCACTGTTTTACCATCGGGATCGAGCTTAAAACGAGATCCATCAGGTAGGGTGGGTCCTTCAGCCTCAAGCGGTGATGGAGCTACATTATCAATAAAGCCCATCAAACGTCCTGTACCCATATTTCTAACCGAAGAAACGCAGAAAATGGGAAAAATCTGATGTTTAACCATAGCAAGACGCAAGCCTTCACGCATTTCGTCTTCGTCGAGTGAACCCTTTTCAAAGTATTTATCCATTAAGGTTTCATCGTTTTCGGCAATAAGTTCGATTAATTCGTTATGTAACGCATTAGCCCGTTCGATTTCGGCTTCAGGAATGGGAAGTTTTTCAGGTTTTCCCCCTTCATTTGGGAATTTGTACATCGTCATTTTTAAAACATCCACGATGGCATTAAACCCTAAACCCTGATTTAAAGGATATTGAACCACAACGGCTTCGCGCCCAAAATGCTCTTTAATTTCTTCAACGGCTGCATCAAAATCAGCATTTTCCTTATCTACTTTATTGATGACAAACAGCGACGGTTTTTGATATTTTAGCGTGTATTGCCAGAGTCGATCGGTTCCTACTTCTACCCCAAATTCGGCATCTACAACAAAACATGTGGTTGCGGCTACTTTAACAGCACCAACAACTTCCCCGATGTAATCCATTGTACCGGGTGTATCTATTAAATTGATGCGATAATTGCGCCAATCAAGCGCCATTACCGATGAAAAAACGGATTTTTGTTTTTCTTTTTCGATATCGTGATAGTCGGAAACGGTTGTGCCATCTTCCACTTTTCCCATGCGGTTAATGACCCCGGATTCGAAAAGCATGGTTTCTGCCAGGGTAGTTTTCCCAGCTCCGGAGTGACCCAACAAAACGACGTTTCGGATGAATTGCGTGTCGTAAGCCATAAAGACCTCCATTTGATCTATTTTTTTGTTTGGAGATAGGTCGGTCGTGCTTAGATCGATCTATTCAGACTGATTTGTCTTATTTGGATTGTAGCGTTTTAACAAATAAAAAACAAGTGAAAAATACATGCTTGTATGACTTGATTTTCAAAAGAGATTTCTATCTTAAACCTCTCACTTATTTAGAAACTTAATCAAGAATTATATGCGAAAGCCTTTTATTTTAGGGGGAATATGTACTCTCATTATCCTTTTTTCTCAGTCTGTTAACGCACAACAATTTGGTATTGGAGTCGGGGTTGCCTCTAGTGGAACTATTATAACCAACAGTACAACCCAAGATGGAGAAGTCGACTTGTCGCCTACAAGCATTTATCTAACATTTAGGAATAAAGCATTTCGCTTAGAAGGTGAATTCGGGATATTAAGGCTTAGTGCAACAGATTCCGAAGAAGAAGATTTTAGATTTTCTCGAACTGGATTTCATTTTGGATTGGGAGTTTTTTATTCAAAAAATAATGCTTCATCTAATTTATATCTTGGCGCAAGAATTGGTAGAATTTTCAATAACGAAACCTATAAGGATGGTTCATATGATGAAGAAGATAAACGAGATGACACATTTATCGCGCCAACCTTAGGCTTTGAATATAACTTTGACTCCCACTTCTCACTTGGCGGTGAAGTTCAAGTGAATTATTTACTCTTTGGGAATGTGGATTCTGAGGACACATCGGAATACAGCATCTTAAGAACCCGTACGATAATTTTTGTACGCTATTATTTCTGATGAAACAACGAGAGTGCTAAACCGGTTTTAGCACTCCTACTTATTTTAATCATCGCATTACAAAATCCTGAAAATCAAATCCGGGTGAAACGGTACATCCCACCAGAGAATACAAACCCGTTGAATACGCCCGTTGCCACTGATTGGGCTTTACTAACGCTTGTGGAACAAATCCACCGACAATATGGCTGCTCATAAGAATTTCTTCTGTTTCCCCATGTTCATCTTCCAATTCTAAAACGAGTGGAGCGCCCGCATAAAAATGCCACATTTCAGCAGAGGAAACCTTGTGCCAACTGGTTGTAACGCCTTCAGGAACCAGAAAATAAATCGCTGTTCCGGTTGTGCGAACGCTTCCGTTATCACGTGTAAAGGTTTCTTCACTTCTCCATGTTTCGCGATACCAACCCCCTTCGGGATGAGGAGTTAATTGTAATTGTTTAATGAGCGCTTGAATTTCGGAATGCATATCAACTTTATTTATGATCAGTTTCACACAAAAGAATACCCATTTTACGGGTTTAAAAAACTCTTCATAAACAAAAATCCCATTTATTTAGACTCTTAATTCTGCAACGTGTTGAACATAAATTAGCGTAGTAAAACAGGTATCTTGTAAAAGAAACAGATCTTTTTCAATCCATTCGAGCAGCATGTATTTCCCCAAACACATATCAAACAAATACTATCCTTAACCTGATTATTTTTCTTACTTTCCCACCAAAGTAATTGGGGACTATGAGGTTTAGACATTTCGTATTAGGATTTGTGATAGCACTTCTAAGTGATTTTTTGCTATATGCACAAATCAACCCTTATTTGGATTTTCAATATGATGTGCAGAAGTTCTCGGTTGATGACGGTCTGCCCGGTAACTCTGTGAACGCATTAGCCAAAGACGATTTGGGTTTTATTTGGATTGCCACAGCAGGTGGTCTTTCCCGATACGACGGACATTCGTTTGTAACGATTCCAATTCCAGGCGATTCTCTCAACGGCTCGTCGGATGTGTATGTAACTAATGTGCGTAATGTCCCCAAAGTGGGTATTGCCGTAACTACTAAAACACGGCATTATCTCTATCATACACAATCACAACAATGGACCATTTTATCGGACGCAAGCTATTTAGTGTATTCCGGCTTTCCTTCAAGTTATATGCAATCGTTCGGAGATTCCATTTTGAGTATTAATTCAACAACACCTAATTCAAAAGGAATCTATTTTATTTCTCCCAAAGGAAATTCAACATTATTCATGAGAGACATTGTCTATGATTTTGATTTGCACAATGATACCCTTTGGACGGCCTCCTTTTCTGATCTTATTCAAATTGACTCCAACTTTAATTATACCCGATATCCGCATCACCTTACGTTTTCGCCTATCACATCGAATATTGCGGTTAGAAAAGGAAAATTTGGTTCTTACTTTTATGCCTTTACACGCGCAACTTCTACAACCGAAAAACGGATTTCATTAATTTACAAACTAAACCTAAATGAAGGTAATGTAAGCTACACGCTGATAGATTCATTGCAAGACTCTAACGGCCTCATAGAAACAGACCCAAGCAGAATTTGGGTTTCTACAGAGTATAATGGTCTTTACATCATCGACACTAAAAATCATGAGAAAATTAATGCATCCGAGATTCCTGCAATTAAACCCTATTTTGATCAATTTTTGCCGCGTCAAATCTATTTGTTTGATGATATTATTTGGGTGGCAGGAAATGGTACCGGACTCATTAAAATTGATTTGACCTCGCGAAAGTTTAACAAGTTATCTGATGGAACTGAGGTAGGCGATCTCAAAATTACCAATCTGACAAAGACCATACGAACCCACGGTGATAACATTTGGCTGGTAAATCATAATGAACCGTTTGGCGTTCAGAGACTAAATCTTAAAAATAACACCGGAACGCAATTTACGTTGGGAAAATCCTTTCAAAAATTTGCCCCTATTGATTTAGAAATTGCACCGAATAACTGGGTTTATGTGGGTTTTTTATCGGGTCCGATATTGGGCATTACCCCTGATGGAAAAAATAGAACCGAAATTTTCAACAAATATTTAATGCCCTTTAACGATGATGTTTCCTTTAACAGACTTTCTTATTTCTCCGGCATAATTGATACAGACAAAACCGGTCTTTGGGTAGCGGGACGTTATCTAGTCTATCATATCAATGCTAATCATATCGTTGACCGCAGCATTACTCTTGATATAAACTCCAACGGCAATTTTATGTGGCAAATGGGAGGGTTTGTGGATACTGTCCGTAATGGTTTATGGCTAACGGTTGCTCACAAAATACTATTCATTCATTTTGATACGGAAGAAAAAATCGAACACACTTTTC
>CAZIQX010000103.1:0-4845 GCA_964541325.1 uncultured Chitinophagales bacterium
CGTTTTACTCAGGCCGGTTCTGAAGTATCTGCTCTTTTAGGTCGTATGCCTTCAGCGGTAGGTTATCAGCCAACCCTGGCAACTGAAATGGGTGCTTTGCAAGAACGCATTACATCAACGAAGAATGGTTCTATTACTTCGGTTCAGGCTGTTTACGTACCTGCCGACGACTTAACTGACCCTGCGCCTGCAACAACGTTTACCCACTTGGATGCTACTACAGTATTATCACGTCAAATTGCATCTTTAGGTATTTACCCTGCTGTGGATCCGTTGGATTCAACGTCACGTATTCTCGACCCGCTTATTATTGGTGATGAACATTATAAAACATCACAACGCGTAAAATTGATTCTTCAACGCTACAAAGACCTTCAGGATATCATTGCGATCTTAGGTATGGATGAATTATCTGATGAAGATAAATTGATTGTAGCACGTGCACGCAGAGTACAGCGTTTCTTATCTCAGCCATTCTTCGTTGCTGAACAGTTTACAGGTTTAGCCGGTAAATACGTGAAAATCGAAGATTCAATTAAAGGCTTTAACATGATTATTGATGGTGAGTTAGACCACTTACCTGAAAACGCTTTCTATCTCGTTGGTACTATCGAAGATGCCATCGAAAAAGGCGAAAAAATGTTGAAAGAAGCGTAATCACAAAACATATTGTTCGCGATGAGCAACTTTAAAACAAGTTTATTAACACCTGACGGAGCCTTATTTGAAGGAGAAGTAGTTTCTTTGAATGTTCCCGGTTCTGATGGTGATTTTCAGGTTCTTCACAATCACGCTGCGTTGATGTCAACACTTGATGTTGGCATTGCAAAAGTAAAAACTCCGGATAATAAAATTACCGAGTTTGCTTTAAGTGGTGGTTTTGTTGAAGTGAACCAAAACGTAGTAACGGTTTTAGCCGAAGCTGCTGAACCTGCCGGTGCTATTGACGTTGAACGTGCTCGTGCTTCAAAACAACGTGCTGAAGAGCGTTTACGAGATACTTCAATGGATCGTGCCCGAGCGGAAGCCTCATTACGCAGAGCTATTAACCGTCTGAAGATTGCAGGAGCTCTTTAACATTATCTTCTGTTCTTCAATTTATAAGTTATTACTAACGGAAAAGCCTCACACAGAACGTGTGGGGCTTTTTTATTGCTAATTTAAACTGCTTTGTGTGATTGTTTTATTAAAAAGCGGGAGTTGAACGTAAAACAAAGCACATGTAAGCTACACGATGTGTTTCAGTTTTATTAAATTGATATTTTATTAATCAGCGTATCTCTCAATTTTTAGCTTCAATCTCTATCAAATTTACAAATAAGTTAAAATTGAATCTTAGGGCAATGCCTTCCATTTTCGTAGTCCCCACTCCATTGTCAGGAGAGAAAGAATCAGCAGTAGAAACCACCACATATCGATTAAAGCCATGGTTTTTTGAACCGTTTTTGATTGGGTTGTTTCGGAAAGTCGTTGAACAATTTCATTCAAGGTTGATTTGGATGCTTCAAAATCGGCAAATATCCCACCGCTTAAACTGCTCAAATTAATCAGCTGCTGTTGATTTCTTTTTATTTGTCGATATTCATCTGAAATGGAAGAAATCGTGAGCGTTTTTTTGTCGGAATCTACTTGTTCACCGGCAATTGTGGCTTGTGTGTTAATCTCATATGTTCCCTCAGCAAATGGACCAACCTGAACAGCATATACACCATTTGAAACAGAGGGTAATGTTACTCGTGTTATGAGTGAGTCTTGTAACGTAATGGTTGCATCGATAATGGCATCTGAAACAGGTTGCCCACTTTCATTTTTCAAGTTTGCTTGAATGGGGATTTGCTCAGTTTCTCTAAAATTTCGATCCGGTATGGTTACCTCTAATAAATCCTCCGATGATGATGTTACCAACCATTGTATAGTTTGAATAAGGAGTTTTTTTAGATTTTGTTGGTATGCATCACCTTGCTGATAAATCTGATAGAAATTGGTGAATAACCATTGAGCATATCGAGTAGAACCTTGCTGACGAATAACCATTGCAGGATGAGAACGCAATAAAATGGGATCTTTTCCCTCTACTAAAATTCTAGAATTCGCCTTTGGAAAAAGAGCTGTTGTAATTTGATACTCACTGGAAAATAATCCCTTGGGTTGCTCATTTAAGGATTGAACAATCGGGTGATTCGTTTCCTTTTCATTGATGCTAAACTCTGCTTGAGTAAATGAGGGGAGTCCGGGCGTTAAACCATAGGGGATAACTTCTTGAATCGATTCAGGATACTCCGAACGGATTCCGGGAAGGGGAAGGAATAAAATGGGTACTTTTGTTCGAATTGCTTCAATCTTTTCAACCCATTCTTTAGAGCGAATTTCTCGGCTAAAGCCCTGTAAGATGAGTCCTTGAATAGAATCAGGATTTAAGTTTGGGGTACCTTCAAGAAATCGATTGTTACCTATCCAGGTAAAACTTTTCAGATGTACATTTTCGGCTTCGAGAAGCACACTTTTAACAATTTTCGCATCCGGATGAATTCCAAATGCAAGATGTAGAATAGTTGTACTTGGATTGATTGTTTGCGTTGTAAACGCTATCCGATTGTTTTGTTTGATGAGTTCATCTGATTGTGCTTCAAGCTGAATTTCCCAACGATCGCTACCTTCTTTTTCGGATAGAATTTGAAGTGTATCTAAAACTTGTGGTTGATTTACACGGAGTAAAATGGATTTTCTTTGAATCGATTTTCCATTTTTAATTACCTGTAAACCTATGTTTTTATTTTCAGTAAGAGCTTCTGCTTGAATGGCTATGATTACTTGCGAAGGTACATTTTCTTGAAGACGTTTAGGAAGTTGAACACCGGAAACTTTGTAATCTTTCATTTGAAGCGTGTCACCCAAAGCAATAACATGTATAGGCTGTTCTTGTTGATTTAGTAAATAAATAGGATCATTTCCGGAAGTTTGATTTCCATCTGTAATCAACAAAATCTCGTTAATTGCCAGTTCGGGATCAACTACATTCACTAAGGCATCCTGTAGTAGAGTTTGATTCTGTGTTAAGCTCCATTCAGTACTCGTAGAAGCCTGTTTAAACGCTGAACCAAACGTAAATAGCTGAACGGAAACCAAGCTTGTATCTACATCCTGAAGGGGATTCACCACATTCAAAAAGGTTTCTTCACCTTGGTAACGCCCGTTTTTTATAGTCAAACTTTCGGATTGATCAACCAAAATACCCAATCGGGGTTTTATTTGAATTTCCTCCCGAATGGAAAAAACCGGATTTAGGAGTAAAAGGATAAACAAGATAACGGTTATAAACCGAAGACTGAGTGCCGTCCAAATCGCTTTGTTTTTTTGAGTTTTTTGATAGGAGAGATAGGAAAGTACAGCCCCTGCTAATCCCAATAGAATAATGAACCAAATGGAAATAACCGGATTAAACTGAATTTCTAAACCCATACTTAACCCATTGTATAACAAAGGTATAGATAAACAATATACAAGCTCACAAATAAAATTCCATCTAATCTACTGATATGATTTTTAAGCCATAAAAGTGGTCCCAATAATAAAGTCACTAAAATCATAGCCGGAAAATGAAGAGTTAAGGTAGTTTCACCTCCCGATAAAGTGGGTAGAAAAATCGATAACAATCCTATCACAAATAAAACATTAAAAATATTACTACCCAACACGTTACCTAAAGAGATATCGGCTTCTTTTTTAATGGTGGACATTACTGAAGCGGCTAATTCAGGTAATGAAGTTCCGATTGCAATAATGGTTAATCCAATTACTAATTCTGATACATGAAAAAAACGTGCAATTTCTACGGCAGAATCAACCATAAAACGTGCACCGACAATCAACAGAACTAAGCCTAAAACAGCAAATAGTATATTTTTCTTTGATGATGTTTCTGTTGCATCTACCTCAGGAAGTTCAACTAATCCCTCTACGCTGCCGTTTGAACTCGTTTTTATCATATAAACCAAAAATCCGGCAAATACAAGAGCAAGTACAATGCCATCAAACTGACCAATTGCGCCATCTAATGCCATCAAAAAGAATAAGATGGTAATGCCTAAAATGATTGGATATTCAACTTTGATGAGAGATTTATCAATTTTGATAGGATGAATGATAGCACTAACACCTAGTACTAATGCAATGTTGGCAATATTTGATCCTACAATATTGCCAAGTCCAAGGTCATTTGAACCTTGCAAGGTTGCCGCCAAATTAAAAACGAATTCAGGCATAGAGGTTCCAAATGCTACAACTGTCATTCCTACTATAATTGGACGAATTCCAAAATGTAGAGCAATGCCGGATGAGCCTTCCACAAGCCATTTAGCACCTAATGAGAGTAAAACCAGACCCAGAACAAAAAGACCGATTGTAAGAAGCATAAAATCCTATAATAAATGTTGAATAATATCAAGAACAGAGATGTTCTCAGCCTCGGCGGAATAGTTAACCACAACACGGTGACGCAACACAGGCACAGCTAGTTTTTTCACATCATCTTCACTAATGTAGAAACGTCCCTCGCTCAATGCCAATGCTTTAGACGCGATAATCAAATTCTGCGAGGCTCGGGGTCCTGCACCCCAACTGATGTATTTTTTTACTTCTTGAGTGGCTCTTTCGGAGGCCGGACGAGTTTTTGCCACTAAATTCACCACGTATCGGGTAACTGACTCAGGAACTGTAACTTCTCGAATAACTTGTTGATAATTCAAAATTTGTTCAGCTCCCAAAACCGGACTTACACTTGTTTTCACTGAACTTGTAGTTCGGTTAATAATCTCGATTTCTTCATCAAAAGAAGGATAATCTAAC
>CAZIQX010000103.1:4855-11839 GCA_964541325.1 uncultured Chitinophagales bacterium
TTGAACATGAAGCGGTCTAATTGGGCTTCAGGGAGGGGATAGGTACCTTCTTGTTCAATCGGATTTTGAGTTGCTAATACAAAAAAAGGAGCTTCCAAATTATACGTTTTTCCCGCTACCGTAACACGTTGTTCCTGCATTGCTTCTAATAAGGCTGCTTGTGTTTTAGGCGGAGTACGGTTTATCTCATCAGCTAAAATCAGATTTGAGAATACAGGGCCTTTAATAAATTTAAAATGCTTGTGGCCGGCATCGTCTTCATCGATGATTTCTGTTCCTGTAATATCACCGGGCATTAAGTCAGGCGTGAATTGGATGCGATTAAAACTCAAATTCAATGCCTCGGCAACCGTTTTAACCAATAAGGTTTTTGCAAGGCCGGGAACACCAACAAGAACACTGTGCCCTTTGGAGAACAGACTTAAGAGCAAAAGGTCAACAGCTTCCTGTTGACCTACCACAACTTTACCAATTTCAGATTTAAGGGCCGTAAAATCACGAGCAAAGGATTGCGCCTGATCTTTAAGAGCTGATGAGTTAGTCATACTTATAATTTGTATTGTTCGGGAACCGCAATTTTGTATTCGATATACACATCATTTTTTATTGTGCTTATCCAATTTCTAAGTATGCGGTCTTTTTTTTGTTGCAGCGCATAATTTTCAAATAGCGCATAATCTTGGTCTAAATTAGCTTTGTGTTCTTCTACTTTATCAAGAAGTTGAACGATTCGGTACGCTTTTTTGGATTCAGGCGGATTCGTAGTAAACGGTTTGGGTTCAGAGATA
This sequence comes from uncultured Chitinophagales bacterium, assembly GCA_964541325.1. GTDB lineage: Bacteria > Bacteroidota > Rhodothermia > Balneolales > M1805 > M1805. The sequence goes on from CAZIQX010000103.1 coordinate 5,644, forward strand.
TCACCAACATTTTCAAGTAATAAAACAATTCTGAAAAGCGCAGGATCTAATTGTTTTAAGTCGATATAGGATTCGCCTGTTTGAGGATTTTTTAAAATTCCACCACCTGATGCTGTAGCTTTATCTTCTGAATAAACGCGTGCAAAATCAGTAAAAGAGAGTTCTTTGTTTGTTAAGAGGCTATCCCGTAATTGAGTGAGCTTATCAATAGCGGCTTGTTCATCTACATCTTCCTGATTTAATTTGATAAGCACATGATTCGTTGAAATCTGATCTCCAACACGTTTGTTGAGGCGAATTACGTGAAAGCCATAGGTGGTTTCAACTACCTGTGATATGCCATTGATTTCTAAAGCCGCAGCCGCAGCAGAATATTCAGGAACCAATTCGTTGATATCAATTAAAGGTAAAAAACCACCGTTTGAAGAGGAGAGGTCGTCACTATACTTTTTAGCCATTTCTTCGATGCTTTTTCCGTGATTCACAATAGAATCACGAATGGCTTTAGCTTTGTTGAACGCATCTTGTTTAGCATTTACATTCGGTTTGGGAATTCGAACGATATGAGCCAATTTTACGCGCTCCGGTAACACAGGAATGGAGTCTTTGGGAATCGTTTCAAAAAATTCAACTACTTCCGGACGTGTAATCGTAACGCTTCCCATTTTGGTATTGCGGACTTTCTGCACAATTTCATCGTTGCGAAGCATACTGCGCCACTCATTTTTTAGCTCGATGATTGTTTTTCCAAAATAGTTTTCAAGAACTTCTTCGCTGCCAGCTTGACGCACCATCATACGAATTCGCTGATTTAATTTGCGATCAATTTCCTCGTCGGTAACTTCAACAGAGTCTATTTTTGCCTGATGTAAGAGTACATTTTTCTCAATTTCCGCACGCAGTAAATTGTACCATAAGTCTTTGGAAAAAGGTTGTTTATATTCAGTTACGAATTGACGACTTAAGGAGTCGATGTCCGATTTAAGAATGATGTTGTTATTAACAACGGCTACAATTTGATCGGCTAATTCCATTTTTTGAGCCGAAACAGGCTGTAGTGCGATTATCCATAAAAAAAGAAATATGATGAAGGAAGATTGTTTGACCATGAAAAGGCTTATTGAGTTGGGTAAAGGGTAATTTCGTTGCTTACTTCTGCCTTAAGATACAGTTCTCTTTCGAGTGATTGGATGATTTTGCGCTTTTTTTCTAATAATAACCAATCGGTTATGCGACCAAGTACCCAATCCATATCGGGATGTTCACCAGCAGCGCGTTCTTCTGTTAATTGAACGAAATGATATCGGCCATCCAATAATCGAATAGGTGAAATTTCATTGATTCCAATTACTTGCAAATAACGATTCAATTCCGGTAACCCGGCTAATGCTACAGAAATAGGCTGAAAAGTCTCAGAACCTGTAATCGTGGCTGTTTTTTCCAAAGCATAACGTTCTACAACAGTATTAAATGGAATTCCCCGCAATAATTCACTTTTAGCATTGCGTGATGATTCCAAATCAGCAGTTTGGATATGGCGAAACTTTACATGCCGTTCCTGAAGTACAAATTGCGATTTATTTTTTTCATAAAACGTTTGGGCTTCCACTTTGCTAACGGCAAGACTATCCATATTGTTTAACCAGGATTCTCGCATAGCTTGTGCGAGTACTTCTTGTTTGGCTTGTTCCACGCGTTTAAGTACATCGGTACGTTCGGCAAGGCGTGTTCGGATAGCTTCTTGAATGAGTAACTGCTCTTTTATCCAATTTTCTACCAATTGCTGTTTTAAGATGTCTTTTTGATCTTGAGTGAAGCCTTCCGGATACAATTCCGAAAGGTCTTCTTCATGTAAAACAGCATTTCCGACTTTAGCAACCGGTGTCCCACTTGGAAGTTTCTCAACTTGTTCGCAAGCTAAAGCGGTAGTAAATAAAAGGATAAAAAGGAGTTTATAGCGCATTTTTACGTGTGAATTCGGTGGCAATCACGTCATTGAGAAGTGTTTTTTTGTAGCGATTTCTGAGCGATTCCATCCATTTTGTTTCGCGAATAGGTTGATAATCAGCTACAACTCGGAAATAGGCTTCATCAAAATTCATTTGACGAGGATCAAGAATTTCAGCCAGGAATAAAGTGGTTTTGCGTTTTTTATAGTCAAAAATCTCGGTTGTTTCACCGGGTTTAATGCTGCCTAAACGATAAAACGGTTCATCAGTAATATCAGAAATTACATCCTGAACCATGAATACACCTTTAAACTGATTTTTTACGGTATCAATCGGCAATCCTTTAGCTAAAGAATCTTTGATAGCCAAAATGGTACTATCTTTTTGGGTTGAAATTCGCCAAAAACTGTATCGGGTATCATAGAAGTATTTTTCAGGAGCTTTATTATACATAGCAACCAATTGCGTGGTATCAGTTTTTACGTAATTCCAAACGGAATCTTCTGTGATTTTAAATACAACAAGACCGTTCATGTAATCTTCTGTGGTTTTACGGAATTCATCAAACTGCTCTTTAGTTACAGGAACTAGTTCTTTGGCTGTACATTCATCCACAAATTGAGGAAACCACGTATAGGAATAAGATTTGATGGATTGTGTGGCATGATTTTTTGTGAGATAAGCTACATAATCACTCACGGTAAAGGTGCGATTTCGAATAGTAAAAACCGGTTTTGTGGCTAATTCCTTCGGAAGTGCTAATGTGGAGAAGGTTTTGGTTTTACTCGTATCGTCTGCTAAGAATTTTGTAAATGCATGAACCTGTTCATCCAGACGTTTAGCTTTCGTAATGCTACGAATTCTGGCATAGGTTGCTTCTTTGTTGTTTTTATAGCGAGGAAGATTCTTTAACGTGGATAAGAGTTCTTTACGTTTCGTTTCTGAATCAGGGAATGTTTTGATGGAATCCAACTTTAGTAAATGAACGCCATATCCTGAATAAAATCCATTGCTTATGTCACCTTTAGATTTCAGGCTGAAAACAGAATCATTAAAAACAGGATTGTAGCGCCCATAACCAACCCAGCCGATTGACCCGGCCTTGTTCACACTTAAATTATCTTGTGTGTATTTGCGAACTACACTATCCCAACTAACTTCACCAGTTAAAATTTTACTTCTTAAGGTGTTAGCTAAAGTAATTACCGAATCCTGAATTCTTGGGTCGGCGCCTGTTCTCCAATATACATGTGAAATCATACGATCCCAGGAGCGATTACGTTTTCCTTTTACGGTTAAGATGTGAAATCCGAATTGTGTACGGAATGGTAAACTGATGGAATCAATAGGGGTGGTATATGCGGCATCTTCAAATGGTTTCACAGCCCAACCGGCACTCATCCATCCTAAATAACCACCCATTGAGCGTCCGTCGCGAGTGGAGGATACTTTCATGGATACGGAATCGAAAACAGCACCGGAAATTACTTGGTTACGGGCGTCGAGTAATTTATTCCAGGCAGCCATGGTATCGGCCGGTGACTCGTTTCCTCTTAATGAAATTAACATATGAGAAACTTCTAACTCGATGTTGGAACGCTCTTCGAGTTCATCTAATAAACGCTTTTCGATGTCTTTTTCTAACCAATAGGGTAGGGCATATTGCTCTTCGTAGGAAGTAAGTTCGTTAGTGATGTCTTTATTTTGGAAATAACCGGCGTCTTTAGCTGCTCTAAGTTTGGTTTTAAAATCACTGTAAAGACCAGCAAATTCGGTAAACCCTTCTAAAGTAACAGAGTCTTGAGTTGCTGAATTAGATTTTTGATACTCATCCCATACTTCATTAAAGTAGAGAGGTTCTCCACCGATTTCGCCTATTTTTGCACCTTTATTTTCTTTTAAGGTTGATGCTGAACAGGCAGCCAATAAACTTGAAATTGTGAACAAAAGAGAACGTTTAAGGTTCGTGTTCATGATAGTCAGGTTGTTTCTTTTTGTTAGGTTATCGTTTTAAAATAAAATTCCGGCAATGGTTGCAGTCATTAAATTTGCCATTGTTCCGGCCATTACAGCTTTAACGCCAAACTTTGCCAAATCTGATTTACGACTTGGGGCAATTCCGCCAATTCCACCAATTTGTATGGCAATAGATGAAAAATTTGCAAATCCACACAGGGCAAACGTTGCCATAGCAATGGTTTTGGGACTTAATGTTCCGTTGGCAATAGCAGTGGATAAATCCAAATAGGCGATAAATTCGGTAAGCACAAGTTTAGTACCCAACAGAGTGCCTACTTGAACGGCGTCAGACCAATCAATGCCAATCATGAAAGCAACGGGAGAAAAAATCCAGCCTAAAATCTTTTGGATGGTTAAGTCGAAACCAAACGTATCTAATCCCACAAAACTTCCTATTCCACTGAGCATGGAGTTTAACATGGCAAGTAATGCAATGAATGCCAACAACATAGCACCAACATTTAAGGCTAATTTAAGACCGTCAGCTGCGCCGGAAGATGCGGCATCAATACCGTTTGCATCAATTTTTTGAATTTCAAGCTTAACTTGACCTTTTGTAAGTGGCTCCTCTTTTTCTGGATATAACATCTTTGCAATAACCAATGCTGCAGGCGCTGCCATCAAACTTGCTCCTAATAATTGCTCTGCAAAAAGTTGTCGGCCTGCTTCAATACTCAGTGATGCGGCGGCGGCGTAGGAATCACCCAACATTTGAATGTATGCTGCCATCACCCCACCTGCAATCGTGGCCATTCCACCGGTCATCACCGCTAACAACTCCGATTTCGTCATTTTTTCAACATAAGGCTTAACAACAAGTGGAGCTTCTGTCTGACCTACAAAGATGTTCGATATCACACTTAAAGATTCAGCCCCTGATGTACCAAGTGCTTTTTGCATGCCCTTAGCCATAAATTTTACTACGGTTTGAAGAATACCATAGTGGTACAAAAGCGCTGTTAGTGATGCAAAAAAGACAATGGTTGGTAAAACCTGAAATGCAAAGAAGAACCCCAAACTGTTTTCCAGCCCTGGTCCGATAGCTAAATTGCCAAAAATGAATTTGGAGCCTTCCGTTGTGTAATTTAAAACGACAACAAAAAATCCGGCTACCCATTTAAAGAACTGAGATGGCCATCCGAGAGGAGAGAAAATGGCTTCCAATTCTCTGCCTTTTAAGATTAAAACGGCCAAAATAAACTGAATTCCGATGCCTGTTCCAACCAATCTCCAATTAATGCTTTTACGGTCTTTACTGAGTAGAAATGCAATTCCGAGAATAAAAGCTATCCCGAGTAATCCTCTTCCAATATCAATCATGGGGCTGTTGTGTTAAGTTGTGAGATGCTTGCTGTGTAAATGGTTTAATAGGTTTGCCTTTTCGGGTATCAACCGGTGGGCGGAAACAATGGCGAGCGCGTGGCTCGTATGAATCGGATTCCCCGACAAGAACCCGGTCTGATTTTTCAACGATTCGCTGTGAATAATGGGCAATCATACCTGATTCGGCACAAATGGCATGTAGCTTGGTTACGTATTCTGCAATAGCTAATAATTGTGGCATGGGTTCAAATGGACGCCCTAAATAATCCATATCTAAACCGGCGCAAATAACACGTTTACCATCATTCGCGAGTGTGTTTGCCACCTCAATGAGACGATTATCAAAGAATTGGGCTTCATCAATACAAACGACATCTGCATTTCCTGTTAACAGGATGATTTGATCGGCTGTTTCGGCAATTACGGAGGGCAACGCCGTGGCATTATGCGAAACTACATGATCTTTTTGATAACGAACATCAATCGCAGGTTTAACAATAACAACATTTTGTCCGGCTATATGAGCGCGGCGAGCACGACGAATAAGTTCTTCGGTTTTCCCGCTGAACATTCCCCCGCAGACCACTTCAATCCAACCTATTTTGTGTGGTAAGATAGTAGGTTCGAGCATCACAGATGATTCAATCAATTCTAGAATTAAAAGACTGTGAAAATATCATAACAGCGCCTCAAATGAAAGTAAAGTTATCAGAATTATGATGAGTGCTGGCAGGCGTTTTTTTAGAACAAGGGAAACGTATGATATTGGGTGTCTCGCGGACCGTCACGACGCCGGTGCCCGCATGGTGGCGGTCCAGCTGATCGGGCAGGTAGTGCAGGTTGGCGACGATCCGGCCGATGCCCGCCCCCGCGGCCATGTCGCGGGCGTGGTCGATCAGCGCGCG
>CAZIQX010000104.1:0-11799 GCA_964541325.1 uncultured Chitinophagales bacterium
TGCGTTTTCGACACGTCCAATTCATCAAAGAATTGAAGCGAAATCCCAAAATGCGTCTTACTAAATAACCTGTAACTAAATATCTAGTTTAAAGTATCAGCGCGGCTGTTTAATATTTTTTCTATATGCCGCTATCACGAATTTGTCTCATTATTCTATTCCTAAGTGGAGAATGGGGGTTTGCTCAACATCATTCTGTACTAGACTTTCAACGCAAACCCATTCTCACTCATCAGCCGCTTACGAGTTTTAGTCCTCAAAACGACTCCCTGATTTCGGTGATTATCCGATTTAAACAAGCAGGAACTATTGTTCAGAAAGCAACCGCAACAAGTGATTTTTGGTCAGCTGAACAGCTTCAATCCCAGTTTTTAAGTGATTATCAAACACTTGAAGGATCTACTTTTCACATTTTATCACAACCTGTTTTTTACGAAAAAACGATTCAAGCGGCGCATGTTTGGGTTCACACATCCAATCTAACGGCATTCTCATCTCTGCCGTACGTAGAAAACGTAGAACAAAATGCTATCGTTTATGCGCATTCTATTACACAAGAACTTGAAGCCTTGTATATCCCTCAATTTCGTGAAGAATCAGATACATATTTATTTGGAGAGGGAATCACGATTGGAGTGCTCGATTCCGGTGTTGATTACACGCATGAGGCCTTAGGCGGAGGTTTTGGCGAGGGTTTCAAAGTAAGCATGGGATACGACTTTGTGGACAAGGACGCCGACCCCATGGACGAGAATGGTCATGGAACACATGTAGCCGGAATCCTAGCTGCCGATTCTGATTTCATGCAAGGCGTTGCCCCGAAAGCAAACATTGCAGCCTTACGGGTTTTGAATCATCGTGGACAAGGAACATCGGCTGATATTTTAGAAGCCCTGGAATGGGTGGCAGACCCTAACGGTGATGGAGACCCTTCCGATCACTTAGCTATCATCAACTTAAGCTTAGGATTACAAGGAGGCGACCCGCGCGATGCACTTTGTACTGCCGTTAATAATTTGACTGATTTAGGCGTTTTATGTGTGATTTCTGCCGGAAATTCGGGTTTTACAGACCAAGATTTAGCATCTGATGCTCCGTATGCCGAGTTAGGCGCACAAACGGTTGGAAGTCCGGGTATGGCTGAACGTGCTCTTACGGTAGGCTCTGTTTCTTTAAGTGGCAATCTAAGCCCTTTTAGTTCTAAAGGTCCAACACCGTACTCCTTTTCTATTAAACCGGACGTTTTAGCTCCCGGTGAACACATTCAATCTAGCTGGTTGAACAATTCGTATCAAACAAAATCGGGAACCTCGATGGCGGCGCCTTTCGTAAGTGGAATGGCGGCTTTACTTAAACAGAAATACCCTCATTCATCTGCACTTGAACTCAAACAGATGCTTATACAATCGAGTGTAAGCAAAGGATTTCGTGCTTTTCAAGAGGGTTCGGGAATGGTAAACATGCAAGGCGCTGACCAACACTCTCTGATTTTCTCTCAAAGTCAGTTGAGTTTTGGTATGAATCCGGATTCAGGCGCGTATTGGGTAAAGAAAAAAACAATAAGCGTTCGAAATGCAGGGCAAACCCCTGAAACCATAGCCATTCGAATAAACGGTATGCAACCCGGCATTTCGTTAAGTGTTGTTCCACAATCGGTTACCCTTTCTCCCGACAACTCGGTTGAAATCGAGGTAATTCTAAGTGTAGATAACAGCATCATTTCAAACAGAAACGATGATATTCGTTTATTTGATGGAGATATACGGATAACTTCGTCCCTACACCCAAATGTTCGCTTACCTTGGTTATTTACACGAAGTTCAGTTATGCGAATTCACAGTGATACACCCAACCCCGATATCATCCTGTTTGATGAAACCCGTTATGTGGTTTCCGGATTTCATTCCAATTTTAATTTTTTTAACCGGATTTCAGAATTTGAATCGCATATTTACGGATTACCCAAGAAGCCGGTACATGTAGCCCTTCAACTCGATGAAACCGTTGATGAACCCGCCATTCTGTTCTATGAAAATTTACCGTGGAAATCATCGCACCACGTTTCCTATTCCGATGCCACACTTTTTATTCGTCATGAGTTAAACGATACAGACGCTGTTTCTTTATACCACTATCCCATTCACACGCAACGGTTAGGCTTATATTTACCCTTAGGCGCAGGAGTGATTACGGCTACGAAAACCCAATCGGAGCATAAAAAGGGGTTTCGGATAAATCCGATTTCTTCTGCACACAACCTGCGATTTGATATTTTGGCGATGGATAATCATCGGGTGGTTTTTCCTTTTCTTGATGACTTTTCCGGTCTTGCTTCCAGTAAAGTTTTTGATCACACATCCGTTCAGTGGCAGACCAATGTGATTCAGTTTCAATCTTTGGAATCGATTACAGACCATGCACTTCTTCTAGAAATGCCACTTTTTGTGCACGAAAATCAAACAGATTTAAAATTTTCTACCTGGTATGAGTACCAACACGTTTCATCACTCAATAACCACTTTACCATTGAAATTCTTACATCCAAACCTCAGGGAAATTCGGAGGTATTCAGTTCTCCATCATTTACTTTAATGAAACCGGTTTCGGAAACACGATATGATTTTTTGATAGAATCGGAACCCTTGAGTTTCAAAAACGATTCTCTTGTTTTTGCAAGTCCGCAGTTCTTTAATCGTCCGTTAGTTCCACATGGTGCTAACGATACCCTTTATTTAGGACTTGGTTTTACATCGATGACTAATCTTAGCCGCAATGCAGTGTACGGCGAACAAACCATTTTTTTGAACCCAATACTTCGTGGTATGAATCGGGAAATTATGCATGAGTTGCGACCACATGTAACATATCAATTAATGGATTCCAATGCTCATCTATTTGCTTCGGGTGATTTTAGTTCCGGATTTCAGCCGATACCTGCTCCAACTGAGCGCGCTCAAAGTAAACTCTTGTTACGTGGTGAGACGTTGGCAAATGAACCGGTTCACGTTCAATTTTTCCAAACGTTCGACTTTACTAAGTCATCGGCCAATCCGCCTACACCATTTATGATTCAAGTTGTTAACGGTGAGGGTAAACTACGTGACCGGTTTTCGTTGGGTGAAACTCCTCGTGTTTCGTTTACCTCTGCTATTCCGCTATTGATGCGTACTGAACTTCCGAATCCCGACAAAACCGTAGTTGAATATAAGCGGCTAACAGATTCGGAATGGCAACAAGCTGAAGTTCATTATTCTCTGTTGGAATTCCGTGAAAACTCCTTTGAAGGGTATCATTTTTGGGCAGATTTAACGCATGTGCGTAATTGGGATGATGCCGGTGTTGAACTGCGCATACGTTTAGTAGATCCCTACGAAAATGAATCTATTCAACACATTCGTCCGGCGTTTGCTCTTGGAAATTGGCAAGGTGATCAAGGTACACCAATAGAAGATTCATTCACACTACCCAAACAAGTGACTTTATTTCAAAATTATCCGAATCCATTTAATCCAAGCACCACTTTAGCATTTGAAATCCCACGATTTTCAGAGGTTCATTTAGAGGTGTTTGATTCCTTGGGGCGTTTGGTTCAACGATTGGTAGGTGCGGAATTAGCAGCAGGCAAGCATCAGGTTACGTTTGATGCCAATCGTTTGGCAAGCGGACTTTATTTTTATCGACTACAGGTGGGCAACGAGCAATTTGTGCGAAAAATGATGCTTATCAAATAACATCTTACGGCAAGAAGTAGCACCATTCCATATGATTTTTTCCCTTAAAAAACTGAGGGATTTCATAGGATGCATCTCGCAAAAAACCTAACTGTTCCAACAAGTGAATAGAGCGACTATTTTCAGAATCTACCTTTGCTTTTATGGGATTTGAGTAGCTTGATTTTAAATAGTTCACTAAACCCGCAACCGCTTCGCGCGCAAAGCCTTTTCCGCGAGCATCTCCATGAAAGTGATACCCGATAAAAAGAATATCTAACTCCAATTTGTAATACAGGACACCCAATAATGCTGATTCCCCTTTTTCAGAAACAGCAAGTTCAAACTCGAGCTTCTCGGGGTCGTGTTCATTTTCAATGATGCGCTGTACATCTTCAATCGCTTCCTCCTTGGAAATAGGCTCAAAATCATCAAATTCAGCCACATCGGAAGCACCAAAAATTTCAAAGTAACGTAAGGCATCACCTTGATGAATCCGACGGATTTGAAGGCGTTCAGTTGAAAATATTTCGCTTTGTTTCATGCTGAAATGTATCGGGAATTTTGATGTTAGAATAGAAGAAAATGTGGGTTTTTGAAATCAACAGTCGAATTGATCTCTACGCGGCGCTATCTGTACTTTTATGCCGCAGGCGTCCACGCCTGTGGCCATCCCACTGACGTTGACTTCCGCGGGATAGTTTTTTGTTACCCTTTTATGCCGCAGGCGTCCACGCCTGTGGCTTTTTAGTAATTTGAAGAAGGATCATTCACCTAATAAAACCTCTTTTTGAATACCGATTTCATTTAAAAACTGTTCATCGTGCGAAACAACCACTAAAGAGCCATCATATTGCTGCACAACTCGAGTTAAAACCTCAACATTTGGGATATCAAGATTGTTTGTAGGCTCATCTAAAATCATACAATCCGGAGCTGTTTCTTGCAATGTTAAGCCGCACAAAGTGAGTCTCATTCGCTCTCCGCCGCTTAAATTCGCGCAGGACTTTGTCCAACTATGTTCATCAAACAAAAACTGATGTAATCGGGTTTTAACAACCGATTCTGACATAGCTTTTCCACAAAAGGCGCGTGCTTGTTCCCAAACCGAATACGTATCATCTAACAAACTATAGGTTTGATCCACATAAACGACCGTAAAGGGCGCATGCCACACTTTACCTGAAAAGGTGTTTAGTTGTTGTAAGATTACTTGAATCAAACTTGTTTTACCTGAACCATTTATTCCTTTTAGAGCAATTCGATCACCGTGTATCAACTCCACATCTAGGTTTCTTGAAAACAAGGCTTTTTGATTTCTGAATAGTTGAAGGGATTCTGCCTTAAACAGACACTTCCCCTTATACAACTCTGATGATTTCATCCCAAATCGTATTGTTTCCAAAGCCGGGATTTTAGCCTTTAGTTGACTCAACTCTTCGGATAAATGCTCAATTTTTTCCTGATGCGTGTCTTTTATTCGAGCAGCACTGTTTTCTGCATCATTTTTCATTTTGTGCATCATTACCAAAGGTGTTCCTGCTTTTTCTTGTTTTTTGCGCCCACGAGCATCTCGTTTTAGCTTGCGTTCTAAGGTTTCCCGTTCTATTGCCTTTGCTTTTCGCAAGGCTTTATGAGTTTCATCGAGTTGTTGCTGAGTTGCCTTTCGCTCTATGTCTTTCTGATGCGTGTAAAAATCATAATTTCCACCATAAACGGTTATTCCATTTCGAGTTAATTCATGAATTGAAGGCATAAGTCGCAATAAGTTACGGTCGTGACTCACACACAACACCGTTTTTTTAGTTTCGTGAATCCACGTAAACAACTTGTTTCGACTTTGAGTATCTAAATGATTGGTTGGTTCATCCATCACCACAAAATCGGCATCAACTAAATCAATTCCTGCTAAGAGAATTTTGGTAATCTGTCCGCCACTTAAACTAGCAATCATTCTTTGATGTGAGATGTCCGCTACATCCCATTCTTGAAAAACGGTTTTGATTCGTTCTTCAATTAACCAATCATCTTGCAGAATTTCCAGATTTTCCTGCGTAACAAAACCCCTTTCTATAGCATGAAGAGCTTGTATTTTTTGATGGATTCCTAACAATTCTGCAACGGATATATGATTCCACTGCCCCATGTATTGAGGAATAACATAAGGTTTGGTATCTACCGCAATAAATCCTTCAGTGCAAAGGTGGGGCTCAGTGATTAATCGAATCAAGGTAGATTTTCCTGAACCATTGGCACCAATAAGAGCGGTTTTCTGACCTTTTTGAAGGCTCATTGAACAAGTTTTGAATAACACATCTTTATTGGGATGTGCATACATCACATTTTGAATAAGTAGCATGTTTTCTTTCTTTTAAGGATAGATGATGGAATCCTGAGTGGATTTGTTTACAAAGGCAGAAAGAAAACTTATTTCATTGAAGTGGGTTTGGTTCTCGGAACGGGCGAAAGTTACGGAGGATTTGGTAAAATGTTATCGAAAGATTCTTAATAGGACGAGTTTAGCTCATGATACTCGTGTTTTTTTAAAACTATTATTTGAGTTGATTTTGGTCTTTTGATTGATTTTGGGGGATTTTTAGTGAATAGGCGGGAATTAGAAATTTCAGTGACGCTCGGTGGTTTACCTCTATGTATGCCGCAGGCGTCTTCGCCTCTGGCCATCTATTTACGGTCGGTGGTTGACCTTTCTATGTATGCCGCAGGCGTCTTCGCCTGTGGCCATCTATTTACGGTCGGTGGTTGACCTCTCCCCAACCCTCTCCGAATCTAATGCAGTGACCATAATTAACGCTTTGCCGGAGAGGGAGATTAATTCGAAATTCGAATTTCGCTATGTATGCCGCAGGCGTCTTCGCCTGTGGCCATCTATATACGCTCAGTGGTTGACCTCTCCCCAACCCTCTCCGAATCTAATGCAGTGACCATAATTAACGCTTTGCCGGAGACAGAGATAAATTCGAAATTCGAATTTAACCCTTGGCTCGTTCAATCATATCTCGTGCACTTTCTAAACTTGCACTCGAAATATGCTCTCCACTCATTAATCGGGCGATTTCTTCCACATGTTTTTCTGTGCTTAACTGAAGAATTTGTGTGGTTGTATCATGTTCTGATTCCGATTTTTTTACCACATAATGCGTATCAGCGAAGGACGCAATCTGCGGTTGATGCGTAATACAAATTATCTGACAACGCTTCGACAATTTTCGCATCGAACGACCCACTTTTTCGGAAATCTCACCGGAAATACCGGTATCAATCTCATCAAAAATCATCAAAGGCAGACTCTGTTCTTCAGCAAAAATGGATTTTAAAGCTAACATCACCCTTGAAATTTCCCCACCGGATGCCGTTTTCGACAATGGTTTAGGTTCTACCCCTTTGTTGGTGGTTATGTAGAAGGCAACCTGCTCACCGCCCGACTCATTGGCTTCCATTTGAAGTCCATCCCTCGAAATCCACCCATCTTTTTGCTCAAATGGCAATAGACGAACCTCGAACTTTGCATGAGCTATCCCTAACGCATTCAGCTCCTTTTCTACCAATTGCGCCAATGTTTTTCCAACTTGCACACGTATAACATGCAAATCGTATGCCTTGTCTGACAACACTTTAGCCGACTCATTAAACTGCTTTTCTAGTTTTTCAAGCTCAACATCAAAATTATCACTTAAATGAATGTGTTCTTGAAGCTCGTCACGCAGTTGTATTAAACCATTCAAATCCCGATGATATTTTTTTTGTAACCGTTTGAGTTCCGTATGTCGTTGACGCAACTGTTCTAAACGCTCGGGATTAAATTCAATATTCGATTGATAAGAATCCGTGAAACGCATCAACTCGTTCAATGAAATCTTTGCGGCTTGTAACTCGCTTAAAAACTGCTCAAAACCGGAATCAATTCGGGTTAGGTCTTCTAATTCATCCTCCAAGCGTGCCAATAAATCCAGTACATTCACCTCACCATCCACTCCAATTTCACGAACTGCCGTTGCTTTTTGGTCTAAAATCTCTGCATTGTCTAATAAATTCATTTCTTGCAGCAGTTCTTCTTCTTCGCCTTCCTGCAATGCAGCATCCTGCAATTCTTTGAACTGAAACCGATATAAATCCAACTTTTCCTGCAATTGTCGGTCGGAGCGTTTTAAATCCATCCATTTCTTATGGAATTGGCGAGTTTGCTCTAATTGCTTCAAATAAGCAGCCAAAACAGGACGAATCGCACTAAATTGGTCTAAAAATCCTCTGTGATGTTCTTCTTTCAGCAATAATTGATGATCATGCTGCCCATGTAAATCCACTAACACATCACCTACTGCTTTTAAAACTCCTATAGGAACCGGTGAATCATTAATAAACGCACGGCTACCCGATGCTCTAATTTCCCGGCGCAATACCAATTCTTGCTGCCATTCCAATTCGTTTTCTTTGAATAGCAATTCTAACGCTTCAGTTTGATCTACTCGAAAAAAAGCTTCTGCAACAGCTTTGGGTGCATCATGACGAATCACATCGGTATCAGCACGTTCGCCTAAGACCATGTTCAATGCACCGATAATGATCGATTTTCCGGCACCGGTTTGACCCGTAATGATGTTTAAACCCGAATTAAACTGAACTTCGAGTTCATCGATTAGGGCGAAATCTTTAATAAAAAGGGAGGTTAACACACAATCAGGGATTAAATTCAGCGAAAACTACACATATATTGCACATAAGTGCAAGAGGAATGAATGAGCTCAAAAATAGGTATTTACGGCAAATTCAAATTGCTCTATAAAGATTTGTTTCATGGCTGAAATATTGTTTTGCTCATAAACCAAGAGCATGGCTTTTTTGTAATCAATAAACACAACTTAAGCTTTCCAAAACCATCCAATCGGCTCATAATTTTTTAGATTTTAGCTCATTTAACCCGCATTTTGAGCCGATTCATTACAGTAAATGAGCCGATTCATTTTTCTACTCTCCTTCGTATCTAATCTGTACCTTTTGCGATGCTTTCGAAACAGCGAATTGAATTTTTTTTAGGTAGTCTCAACGCGAGAATCTCATTGCATGTAGTTGAAGAAACGGCCTCAACAAACAGCGATTTAAAACCCTTACCTGTTCAAGCACTTGATAAGCCGTTTGTACTTCTTGCCAACCATCAACATGCTGGAAGAGGACAGTATGAGCGCACGTGGGAAACCGAGCCCGGTAAAAACGGTATCTGTTCCATTGCATACGCTCCCCAACGAAAAGATGGCATGGCTTTACTTGGCTTATTGGCTGCTGTATCGATTGCAGAAACGCTCGAAAAGTTCGTCCCCAATCTTTCTGCGGTTATCAAGTGGCCTAACGATGTGTTGATTCAACACAAGAAAATTGCAGGAATTTTAGTTGAAACACAGTTTAAGGGGAATCAGGTTGAAAAAGTCATTATCGGTTTTGGTGTAAATATCAATCAAGATTTTTCTAATTCACGCTTATCCGAAACAGCGGCATCCTTACAAACTTTTTCAGATGCAATCTGGGAGCGAGAACAGGTTGTAGGCGAAATTCTCACCAATTTCTTTCAACTTATTGAACTTTGGGAAGACCGCGATACGGCACTACCGGGTATGATTAATCGCCGATTAATCGGATTTGAACAACGCGTTCATCTACAATTTTTGCAAGAAAATCGTACAGAAACCGTTTGGATGTGCGGAGTAGATGAAAGGGGGCGTCTCGGCGCTTTAACCGATGAACATCAACAAATTTGGTATGAACATGAGCAACTCCGCATTCAACCAATTGGTTGATTACAGCAAAAGCGTTATTCCCGACGAGTATTTCAATCAGCCTTGGATTGTAGCGGTAAGCGGAGGAGCGGATTCGGTGTGTCTTCTACGTGTGTTACAGGTTATACATCCCCACTTGATTATAGCTCATGTAAACTATAAAAAACGCGGTTCCGATTCGGATTCTGATGAAGCCTTTGTGCAAGAGTTAGCCCAAACATTTCAACTCCCTTTCGAACATAAAACGGCTCCGCAATGTACCGGTGGAAATTTCCAAGAATGGGCGCGTGACATTCGTTATGCTTTTTTTGATGAGATGCAACGCAAGTATTCCGCACCGGTAGTGGCTTTGGCACATCATCAAGATGATCAAAAAGAAACCCAACTTTTCCGTTGGCTTCGTGGAAGTTCAGCTGAATCACGTTTGGGCATGAAGGTATGGAATGACCCTTATTTTCGTCCTCTTTTATCATTTCCCAAATCAGCTTTAGTAGCCGCATTGCAAGAGTTACAACAACCGTGGCGAGAAGACTACAGCAATCAACAATCGGATTATTTCCGAAATTGGCTACGTTTAAGCATGATTCCTGAATTGGATCGAATGCATCCGAATTGGGCTACTTCTCTTACCGAATTTGCTCATTTTGAACAACGCGCTTTACAATTTTTCTTGAAATCAGGTAGTGCATATGTACATATTGAACCTGAGCTACTGACCATTCAAGATGGTTATTTTGAACGCATCCCCCCTATCATTCAAACGGATGTATTGCATTTTCTGCTGGAAAAAGCCGGTTTTGTAGGAGTTTCATCCGCAGCCTTAACAGGTATTTCAAAGCTTTTGCATCATCAAAAAGGTAAAAAATGGGATATTCATGCTCATTGTGAAGTGGTTCGGGAATCCGGTTTTATTCGCTTTCAGAAAAAAATCACTTCAATCATTGAAACGCAATTATGGATTCATGCTGAACCGGATTGGAATTCACAAGGTTTTTCAACCGAACGATTAGAAAAACCTCCCAAACCATGGCTTACCGACGGTTCGTTGTACGTGGATGCAGAAAAACTTAGCTATCCGATTCGCATTCGAACCTGGCAACAAGGCGACCTGTTTCAACCCTTGGGAATGCGTGGACACAAACTCCTATCCGATTACATTACCGATTGTAAAATCCCGCATCATTCCCGAAATCAGGTATCTGTTTTTTTGGATTTTGATGATGTGATTCAGGCTGTTATCTTTGCGCCACCTTTTTCACGATTCAATCGGATTGCGGAAACGGTTAAATGCTCGGATTCTACCCGAAACATCCTGCATATTTTCCCAAAACTATCAATTTAGTCTGTTATGTTTTATTTACCTGATGAAGTATCCGTTAATGGCGAACGTTTTGTAACCTACATTGATAAAGCTACTTTAGATAAGCGTATTGCCGAAATTGGTCAGGATTTAAACCGCGATTTTGCTGATAAGCGTCCGATTTTAATCGGCATATTGAATGGATCATTTATCTTTTTAGCTGATTTAATGCGCCATATTTCCATTCCATGTGAAGTTGACTTCATCAAATTAAGCAGCTACGGCGACGAGAAAGTGTCGTCGGGAAAAGTTACCGAACGTAAAGAGTTAGACGCCAATGTAGAAGGGCGACACATCATTTTAGTAGAAGATATTGTAGATACTGGTCTTTCCTTGAGCTACATGGTAAAGAAAATGAAAGAAAAACATCCGCTTAGCGTGAGTATTGTTTCCTTATTGCATAAATACGAAGCCACGAAATACGATGTTGAAATTGATTATGTAGGCTTCCCGATTAAAAACGAATTCGTACTTGGTTATGGATTGGACTATGCACAGGAAGGTCGAAATTTGGCGCAAATCTATATTTTAGCAGAAGATAAATAAGCTGAAAAAAAAGAGCGTGTTTCTTGTATTTAACGGGAAACAGGCTTATTTTTGCCCTTCTCTGAAACGGAGAGATGGCTGAGTGGCTGAAAGCGGCATCCTGCTAAGATGTTGAGCCCTCATAAGGGGCTCCGAGGGTTCGAATCCCTCTCTCTCCGCATCCAAAAAAGCTGATTCTTTGAATCGGCTTTTTTTGTTTATATGCACAAGGTGTTAGGTGTTAGGTGTAAGGCGTTTTTGTAAAGGTGTAAAGTGGTAGTAGGGAGTAGGGAGTAGGGAAAACGTATCCCGCGGAAGTCTTTGTTCGTGGGATAGCCACAGGTTAAATTCGACACCAAAGGTGCCACGTAGTGCACACTTATGTCGCAGGCGTCTACGCCTGTGACATACATTGCAA
>CAZIQX010000105.1:0-1725 GCA_964541325.1 uncultured Chitinophagales bacterium
TATCCCGCGGACAATTTGGTCTAAAGTTTTATGAGTACCGAATCCCGAAGGCTTTCGGGATCAGCTTCGTCCGTGGGACTGACCTTCACCGTCATGGTGGCGAAAGCCACCATCCGGGAACCACCTTGGGATGTCCAAACACAGCTACACTACGTTAAACCACTTCCCTGGCATTTCCCAGATTGCGGGTCAAGCCCGCAATGACGTTCTTATTCAACCCGTCATTCCTTTGCAAAACGGCATCCAGGAACTACCTTGGGATGTTAATCTAGCGAAAGCGTACCTTCGACTCACAGCCCCGAAAGCCTTCGCGGGTTGTGAGTCATTTATATGAGGATTGAATCATTTATCAGTGTAATCTCACTCACATACAGGACTCACAGGGCTCAAAGCACTGTGAGTCCTATTTTATCCCGCGGACGTCTTCGTCCGTGGGATACCTTTAAGTTCTGCGCCAATAATACCCTAAATACGCTATTGCAAGTTAATTCAAGATTCAATAGTTTAACATTGAATTAATTATTGACAAGGAGTCTTATGATTACCGGATTTCATCACCTTACCGCAATAGCGCGAAACGCAGCAAAAACAGTAGATTATTATCAGCGAGTTTTAGGGCTCCGATTGGTAAAACAAACCGTTAACTTCGACGACCCCGGCGCTTGGCACCTTTATTTTGGAGATGAAACTGGCAAACCCGGTACTATACTCACGTTTTTTGAATGGGGACATTTGCAAAGAGGATTGCCCGGAATAGGTGGTACCCATCACATTGCCTTACGTGTATCCGACAGAACGGCACTTTTAAAGTGGAAACGCAGACTCACTGATTTTGGCTTTCATGTTTCAGGTCCATTTAACCGAACCTATTTTGAATCCATATATACAACCGACCCCGATGGACTTATCCTTGAATTTGCAACTGAAGGTCCGGGTTTTACCGTTGATGAACCTTTTGAAACCTTAGGCGATGCCATCATCATTCCGAAAAAAGAAAACACAAAACCGGAGCGGGATGTTGCTGCAATTGAACAGGAAATTTGGCCGGAACCCATTCCGGAAATAACAGCGGATATGAAACTCAGCCATGGAATGCATCATATATCTGCCATTTCTAGTGATATCCAAAGAACCGATGCATTTTTAATGGATGTTCTTGGTTTACGCCGCGTAAAAAAAACGATGAATTATGATGACACTTCGGCACCTCACTGGTATTGGGGTAACCAAAATGCAGATTTAGGCAGTATTTTAACCTATTTTGAATATAAACCCGGAACGTATCGACAAGTAAAAATGGGTACAGGCATGACGCATCATATTGCGTTTTCAGTTCCTGACCATGAAGCACAAATGCAGATGTACGAAAGATTACGTTCAAACGGTTATCGCGTGAGTCCATTCATGGATCGAACCTATTTCAAATCGATTTATTTCAATGATCCTGATGGGCATATTTTAGAAATTGCAACAGCAGGACCCGGTTTTTTAATTGATGAATCAGAAGCCGAACTAGGTCAAAACCTGATGTTACCCAAGCAGTTCGAAGCGTATCGTGAACAAATCCAAACGCATTTAAGTCCACTTTACGAATAAGCCGGTTGCATTTAACGTATGAACGCTGTGCTGTAAGGCGCTTCAACCACAAGTTTCGATGGGAAGAGTAAGCTAAATTGCGTACCAATTGAAGGTTTGGAACACACTTTTATACGTCCTCTATGTTTA
>CAZIQX010000105.1:1735-6401 GCA_964541325.1 uncultured Chitinophagales bacterium
GTTTACGAACTATGGCTTTAACCAAACAAAGGCCCAGGCCAATACCATCAGTGTGATTGCGTACGGTTTCTTTTTTTGCACGATAAAAGCGTTCAAAAATGTGTAAAGCGTGTTCAGGTTTTATGCCAAAACCATGATCTGTAATGGAAATTCCTTGAAAATTTGGTTCAATTGCATTATCCAGTCGAATCGTACGATTCGCATCTCCAAACTGAATACTGTTTAAGAAAATTTGCTTAACTGCCATTTGAATTAACTCTTCCGAACCCAGGCAAAACTGAGAATCAGTCGTATTATCCACTACATGTAAAGAAAAATTTTGAATCTGTTTGTTGTACTTTTTCAATACATCCTTCAAAATTGGTTTAAACAGAACAGGTTCATCGAATACACTTTGTTGATTCTCATCTAAGCGCATCAACAAAATAACCTGATCTACAAATTCGGCCATGCGAATAGCGTATTTACGGGAAAGATTAAAATATTCATTCTTATCCAATTTAAATTCTTCCCCATAATTGATGTACAAATCAGAAGCAGCAATTAAACCTACAATCGGATTTCTAATTTCATTTACAATGATTTCGATAATCTCATTAAATTGATAATGCTGTTCGTTAACATGAAAAATTTCTGCCTCAAAAAAATGAATAGTTCCCTTTTTTTGTACCGTTCCAACTAGTGCCGTATTGGTTTCTGAGCCAAATTTTTCAAGAATGATGTTAGATGATTCCCCGGTTTGAAAACAGTTTGATTGTTCAGAGTGGCAATAGTAATAATCAAACTCACCTGCAAATTCATCCCAGCTTGATGCGTTTGCTGCTTGCGTACCAATTTCAACGTTCTGCGTCTCTACAGAATGGATTTTCCCTTCATTCGTAATGATAAACCGTATAAAATCAGACATGTACTTTGAGCTAGAGTAGTAGAGCAAAGCATAAGAAAAAAAAGCCCTTTTAGTTTGTAATGTAAATTGTTTTTAATGTGATTTGAATTTTCCCCGACCTGATGCATCTTGCGGACGAAATTTGAACCTTAAAATCAACATTTACACATAAAGCTCATGAAAAAAACTTCTTTCTTGCTTGGTTTATTCTTGTTGAATATGCCTGTATTCGCACAGGATGCCGATTTTCAACAGATGGAAGCTTTCAAGCCGTTTCAATTTCCAACACAAAGTGCATACCGTTCTGCAAGTGGACGTCCGGCTTCCAATTATTGGCAAAACGAAGCGCATTATAAACTTTCCGTTGAACTAACGCCGGAAACACACACGGTAAAAGGCTCGGTTCTTATCACTTACATCAATAATTCACCCGATGAGTTGCCATTTTTGTGGCTACAACTCGACCAAAACCTGTTTTCGAGGGATTCACGTGGCGCAAAAGCAACACCTGTGGAAGGTGGACGATTCGGAAATCGGGCTTTTGATGGAGGTTATACCTTAAGTGAAGTTCGAGTTGACGGTAAAGAGGCAACATTTACGGTTAATGATACGCGTATGCAGTTGTTTTTGAATGAACCTATGGCTGCACAAGGAGATACCATCAGAATTAGTATGAACTATGAGTTTGTGGTTCCTGAATACGGGAGTGACCGTATGGGGCGTCTGCAAGTAAAAAAAGGGACCATTTATGAACTTGCACAATGGTATCCCCGCATGTATGTGTACGATGATATCAGTGGATGGAATGCACTCCCTTATCTAGGTGCAGGCGAGTTTTATCTGGAGTACGGTAATTATGACTATGAAATCACCACTCCATGGGATTATATCGTGGCAACATCAGGCGAATACCTCAACAAAGAAGAAGTGCTTACAAAAGAGCAGGTAAAGCGTTGGGAAGAAGCTCAAAAAAGTGATAAAACCGTGGCTTTGATCTCTGCTAAAGAAGTAGGTAACAAAAAAACGCGTCCCGTTTCAAAAGGTAAACTTACCTGGAAATTTCGTTTAGAAAATTCACGTGATATTGCCGTAGGTATATCGAATGCTTTTGTTTGGGATGCAGCCCAAATTAAGTTACCATCAGGAAAAAAAGCATTAGCTATGTCGGCATACCCTGAAGAAAGTATAGAACCGGAAAAAAGCGGTTGGGAACGTTCTACTGAATTCACCAAATACAGCATTGAAAACAATTCCTATTGGTTCGAGTATCCGTATCCAATTGCTGTAAATATTGCCGGTATTGTGGGCGGTATGGAATATCCGGGTGTTTCTTTTTGTTCGTGGAAATCACGTGGTGCCGGACTTTGGGGGGTAACCGACCACGAATTTGGGCATAATTGGTATCCTATGATTGTAGGAAGTGATGAGCGTCGTTATCCCTTTATGGATGAAGGATTTAACTCGTTTATCAATATCTATTCCACACAAAAATTTAATAACGGTGAGTTTAACTCTCGTCGTCGTTCAGCTGAGGGCATCGTGCCTTACATGCTTTCTGAGCAAACAGAACCGATTATAACTTACCCTGATGTATTACAGGCGCGAAATCTTGGAAATGCATTTTATTACAAAACAGCTTTAGGCTTACGTATGCTTCGCGAAGACATCATTGGTGAAGAGCGTTTTGATTTTGCCTTTAAAGGATATACCGCAGCTTGGGCTTATAAACATCCGACTCCCTACGACTTTTTCCGCTACATGGAAAATGCAACCGGTGAAAAATTGGATTGGTTCTGGCGTGGTTGGTTTTTTGAGACCTGGCTTTTCGACCAATCCGTGGAAGATGTTCAGTATGTGGAAGATGATTCGAAGCAAGGGGCTATTATCACCATTAAGAGCAACGAAAAGCTCGTTTTCCCAAGTTTTGTAAAAATCACAGAAACGAATGGTAGTGTTCATGAAATCACCTTACCGGTTGAGGTTTGGACACGCGGACCGGTTTGGCGTTTTAAAGTTCCTAGTACAAGCACGATTCAAAAAGTGGAATTAGACCCCGAATTTCGCTTCCCTGATGTGAATCGTGAAAACAACGTGTTAACTCCGAGCTTAGAAAAAAAAGAAGCTGAGAAGCAATAAAATCACAAATTAAGGTTGCCCGATGTTTCACTTTATCGTAACATCGGGCAAATTAAAGCAGATAAATAAACGCTATCATGTCAGAAGAAAAAGACAAAAACAAAAACGACAAAGTGCAAATCGAAAAACGTTTACTCGAGGAGCGCACGATTTTTTTATGGGGTCAGGTTGATGACGACTCCGCAAAACACGTTATAGACCGATTATTCTATCTTGAATTGCAAGACCCCGGAAAGCCTATTCAGTTTTACATTAACAGCCCAGGTGGCTATGTAACATCAGGAATGGCTATGTACGATGCCATGCAAGCTATATCTTCACCGGTTCATACGATTTGTATGGGTTTGGCGGCTTCTATGGGAAGTTTGTTGCTTTCCGGTGGTGAAAAGGGGCATCGTTACATTTATCCACATGGTAAAGTAATGATTCACCAACCTAGCGGTGGGGCACGTGGTCCTTCTGTTGATATTGAAATTCAAGCCAAAGAAATCATCAAAACAAAAGAAATTTCGGCAAAAATTTTAGCCGATAATTGTGGCCAAACTTTCGAAAAAGTAATGAAAGATTTCGATCGCGATTATTGGATGGATGCTAACGAATCGTTGGCTTACGGTATCGTTGATGGCATAATGGATACATTTTAAAGTCTATCAATCTACATCATTGAGGAAGGCAATCGGGAAATCGGTTGCCTTTTTTTATGTGAGCCAGGGAAGTTGTCGAACAAAAAAGTGCAGATAAAGAAATAAAACGATGTACTTTGTACTCAGAACAACTTGTTTAAGACGATTCCACTTTCCCGGAAATAAACGATTTTTAAACGTTTCGGGGATTTCATTTTTCTGAAGGTGTCTAAATTTCCATAACATACCGCGCTGCAAGAGGTTGTCGGGAATAAACAGGAGAGAGGCCTGCACAAAAACACCTGTTTCAAGCCACAAAAATTGCTCCAAGGTGGGTATTATGCCATAGCCGTAATACATCAACATAATGAACACAAAAAGTATCACGGAAAAAGCCCCAAACAGGTATTTCAAGAGCACATTCAATCCTTTATTGATAGCATAAAAAATTTGATCGTTAATTAAGTTGTGCCGTAAATCGATTTCATATTTTTCCTGCATCGTGAATACGCCAATCGCCCGAGATTGTGATTCAAATTGAATAATTCGTCCAAATAAGAGGGCATTGAATAAACTTCGGTATAGACCAACACGCGTGCGCTCATCGTATTTTTCACGAAGTTTAACCCAGTTTTCACGTTCTTTAGCTATGAGTTTTTGCCAGTTTTTATGTTGCTGAAGACGTTGTTTGTGAAGCCGGGAATAACTAGTACGGTTCTGCCATGTGGATAACCAACGGTCGAATGCTGACGGCTGAAATGGATTCGGGTTGCTTCGTTCTTGATTGTTTTTTTGTGCTGCTGCGAATTGTTCTTGGGTTGATTCCTTTGTTTTGGCTTTAGCTTTTGGTTGATGTGCCGTTTGTTCAAAAGGATTTCGGCCTGATTCTGTGGATGATTTTTGTGTAGCTGTTTTTCGTTGACTTCTATGTTTAATATTTTTTAAATAATGATAAGCAGCATTAATCTCAGAAATTTTACGATGTGCAAGTTCCTTGTCTAAGTCGCTTCCGTGTTTGTCG
>CAZIQX010000105.1:6411-9607 GCA_964541325.1 uncultured Chitinophagales bacterium
TGCTTTCGCTTAATTTGTTCCAAGGAACTGCCTGTTGGCAACCCTAATGTTTCATAAGCTTTTTGAAGACGACTTTCCATACCCGCAAAATAACGGTCAAGGGTAGTTTTTACAAAGGAAACCGGACTTCTTGACTAAATAGTTCAGGGGTTTCGTGAGATAAATGGCTCGCAAGAAAAATAATCTTACCACGGTTCTTTTCTTTGATAAGTTGTTGAGTCAAACGTTCTCGTGAATCAACATCTAATGCTTGAAAGGGTTCATCAAACAGTAAAATCGAAGGATTAATACAAAGAGCAGCACAAATAGCAGTTTTTTTTCTCATACCGGAAGAATACGTTCGAATGACTTGTTTACTGCGATCATCAAAATCAAAGAGCTCTTTCAGTTCAGCGAGGATTTGTTTTTGTTCTTCAGTACTAAATCCATGTTCTTCCATTTGCCAGGTTAACAATTCATCAAAACTAAGGGTTTCCGGCAATGCAAACCAATCGGCAACAATTCCTAAGGTGGAAAGATAGCTTTCCGGTTTTTCCCACACGGATACGCCGTTATAGTAAATTGAACCGGCGTCAGGTTTTGAAATCATGCTTAATAGTTTCATAAACGTGCTTTTTCCACTACCATTCTGACCAATCAACGCTGTTATCGAACCGGATTTTACCGTTAAATCGAAGTTGGAGATAATGGGGGGCGCCATTCCGTATTGTTTCGATAAGTGTTTGATATCGAGCGTATTATCCATAGTTACTTTTGGTCGTTTGGTATTGAATGATTGCCTGAATTACGCTATTTAAGCCAATGAAAACAAGGGTAATCAAGATAGATTCCCAAATCCATCCAGTTAAAAAATAAAGAGTTAAGCTATTGAGTGGCAGCCAACGAACCATGGAAAAAAAATGCAAGTTAAACCACTGTAATTTATCATTTAGTTGATGTAAGCCAACCGCACCCATGGGCTCAGAGAAGAACACATGCATTTCTATGACTAAGCTTATGATTAAACCACTAAGAATAAGCTGTTGGGTGAGCCATTGCGGTTCAATGAGTAGTAAGAACCAACTTAACAGGTGGACACTTAGTAAAATCCGACTCGTTGATCGAATACGAAAGTGCTGAGTAAGTATAAAACGAACCGATGTTTTTAAATGTGAAGGCACCCAAAACAAGGACTCCCGAGGAACAGGTTTGAGGGCATCAACGGTATCCTGAACTAAAAAATATTCATCAAAAAAGGCATTATCCGATAAAAATAGCGACCTGAATATGGTCTTGACTCCGGATTTTTCATCATTGCGATTAAAAATGAATAGTAATCCAACCAAAAGAATCAGATAAAATCCTAACCAGAAAAAAACACTTTTAGATAGAAGTACTACAGTGAGCAAAACAGAGCTTATTGCAGAAATGAGCGTTCTCATGAGTCCGGGAATGCTTCCTAAAGGTGCACTTATTGAACCGGTTTCTTTAGCTAGTTTTCGAACAGCATTACCTCGCTTACCCGTTCTCCAAGCCTGCGATTGATTTCCAATACCTAAAAAAACAAGAGCGTTCAACAATAATAAAAGAGGAGATAACCCTAAAAACACCGAAAGTAATGAACCTTTAACTCCAAAAAAAACAGCTAGTACGGCATATATTATTAGATAGGGTAAAAGGGGCTTTACGAGATACTTGATAAGTGCGCTTCGTTGGTGAAGATGCCAATAATGTAAAAATGGAACAGGAAAGAGTAGATGAACCCAAAGAATTGACCATGCTAGACCGCTAATGAATAAAAAGCCTAGTTGAAACTCTGCATCAGAAAAGGTATTCCATGGAGAGTTTAGCAACAATAGACTCAAAAGAGACAGAATGAGTCCTTTAATAAAGGCTAGCTTTAAAAATCGATTCATCGTGTTGATTTTACCCCTAAATGGTTTAAAATCGGGAATCGTTTTAGCCAGTTTTTATGGAGACGGATGAAAGCATATTCCGTTCGAAATACACGAGAGTTTCTTACATGATTAAAGAGTTGTTTATGCTCTGATTTTGGTTGTGTGATTAAGGCGCGAAGGGCTCCATCGTACTCTAAAATGGGATGAATTTTACTCAACAACTCCGATAAACTAGCAGTTGAATCCAACACCATTTCTTGTGGAAAAACGGGTTTTTCAACTTGGAAAGGTAGTATCGAGAAGGTTCGATGTAAAGCGTTCGTTATCATCGAAGTTGCTTTTAATTTGGCTTGTTCTGAGTAACCTGCAATATGTGGAGTTGCAATAAAAGCATGTTTTACCATTTCAGGAGTGATGTTAGGCTCGTTTTCCCAACAATCCAATATGAAATCTTGAATAAGGCCTGCTTGTTTCTGCTTTAACAAAAATGCTTCATCTACAACACCGCCACGCGCTGCGTTAATAACCAGGTCAAAGGTAACATTTCCAAAAGTTGATGAAGAAAATAAATGTCGGGTTGTTTCATCTAATGGAGTATGAAACGTTATGATGTCAGCACTTTTTAAATCGTTACTGTTACAGGAACGAAATGTTTTTGAACGTTTTTCTCGTGGTGGATCATACAGAAGTGTATTCATTCCTATTTTTTTAGCGAGTCTGTGTACCGCTCGGCCAACATGACCAACTCCAATGATTCCTAACGACTTTTCTAAAATGTTAATCTGATTTTTGTCAGCCCAGATTAACAAGGCTGTAAGTACATATTCGGCAACGGCACGGGCGTTACACCCAGCTGCATAAGCAAAGCGAATAGTTCTTTTTTGTAGGGCTTTTCGGTCAACATGATCAAAACCGGCAGAAGCCGTAGCTAAAAACTGCAAGGAATCCGGAAAATGTGCTACAATTTGAGCATCGGTTTTTGAAACGGTGCGGATAAGTACGGCTTGAGTTTCAGGGGTAATTGATTCAAAAATAGAAGAGCTCTCAACAGATGATAATGATACTTCTTTGCCGAGAAACGACTCCAGTTCGTAAATAAACGGGTCAGCAACAACACGGATTGGTTTACTCATCTCGTTTGAAGCGCCTTGGGTTTGTTCAGAATTTCGTTGAGTAAAATAGCTTCTCGAATATGACTTGGATTGAGTAAATCTTCGGAATAGATGGGGGAATCACTTAAGGATTCATCATCAGAAACAGTTGGAATTGGGCTGTGAAGTAACTTGGATTCATCAAAATGTTCGGTATGCGTAAATGCT
>CAZIQX010000105.1:9617-11739 GCA_964541325.1 uncultured Chitinophagales bacterium
GGAGATTCAATTTTTCCCATTTGTTCAACGTTAGGTTGGGTTGGAAGTACTCCTGTATCCAATTTGCCTTGTAAAAACCCACTTAAATCACTAAATAATTCTTCAACGGAGGCTTCTCCCGTGTTACGACTACGCGTATTAGTATTCGTTTTTTTCTTGTTTTTAGAGGTTATCGAGCTGATTACCGACCAAATCACAGAAATAATGACAATAATTTCAATAAAATCCATACCTGATACGGTGTTAAATTCGGTTTCCCTTAACTGAAAGGGGTTCTGTATATTTACATTTTTGCATGATAAGGTGGAAGTTAGCTTAATCTTGCAAATAATGGAAATCAGCGCAGATTAACTCGTACAAGAATCATTTAATACAATCTTTTGGAGAATAAGTAATGACCACAACCTACAATCCGGTAGAATTAATTCGCAAAAAACGACAAAAAGAAGCTCTAACGAAAGATGAGATTGAATATCTAATCAATGAATATACAGCCGACAGAATTCCGGATTATCAAATGAGTGCTTTTTTGATGGCTACTTTTTTGAATGGAATGTCAAATGAAGAAGCATCAGCCTTTACAAAGGCAATGTTATATTCAGGTGTAGTGCTCGACTTATCTGAAATTCCTGGAGTTAAAGTGGATAAGCACTCAACAGGTGGGGTTGGAGATAAATTAAGCTTGATTTTAGCCCCCATTGTGGCAGCTTGTGGAGTTCCTGTTCCTATGATTTCAGGTCGTGGTTTGGGTCATTCTGGTGGAACTTTAGATAAACTTGAGTCAATACCCGGTTTTAATGTGAATTTGAATTTGGATGATTACAGACGAGTATTGGCTAAACATAATGTGGTATTGATTGGACAAACTGAGGAAATTGCACCGGCCGATAAAAGGATGTATGCCTTACGCGATGTAACGGCAACGGTTGAATGTGTTCCTTTGATAGCCGGAAGTATCATGTCGAAAAAAATGGCGGAAGGAATTGATGCGCTTGTTTTGGATGTAAAATGTGGCGACGGCGCCTTTATGAAAACCGTCGAAGAAGCTACTTTTTTAGCCCAAACCTTAGTTTCTATCGGTGAATCCTTTGGAAAACAAACGATTGCATTTATCACGAATATGGATCAGCCATTGGGATATAAAATTGGAAATTGGCTGGAAGTTGAAGAAAGTATTGATGGTTTACTTGGAAAAGGACCCGATGATATCATGGAAGTGACACATGTATTAGCGGGAACCATGATTTATCTTGGAAAAAAAGCTGCCACAATTAAAGAAGGCATTGAAAAAAGTAAAGCTTCTATAAAAGACGGTACCGCATTTAAAAAATTTCGGGAAATCGTACAAGAACGAGGGGGGGATGTTCAATTTATTGATGCTCCTGATACTTATCCAAAAGCGTCGCATATTGTTGATTACAAAGCAGATAAGGATGGATATATTTCTCGGTTAGATGCATTTTCATTTGGAATTGCCGGCTTGGAACTCGGTGCCGGAAGAAAGAAAAAAGAAGATCGTATTGACCCGACCGCAGGAATTACTTTGTTAAAGAAAGTTGGTGACCGTGTAAGCAAAGGTGAAACAATTTTCCGCTTTCACACGAACAGACCGCAAGTTCTTGACACCGTTAACAATTTGATTGCCAAAGCGGTTACGATTTCAGTAATTGGACCAAAACAACCGCAAATGGTATCGCATAAAATTGACAAAAACGGTATAATGCCATTTAATCTTTAAAAATCAATCAGTAAGGAACAGATTTCTATGTGGAAACGATTTATAAGAGCCATTAAATCAATATTCGGCGGAGTAGTAAGCTCCATGGAAGACCCCAAATTAATTTTGGAGCAAAACATCCGTGAATTAAATGATCAAGTTCCAAAAATGAATGAAAACATCGCTACGGTGAAAGCCAGCGTGATGATGTTGGAGAAAGAAGTTCGCCGCTACGAAACTCAACTTACTGAAGTAACTTCTAAAATTAAATCTGCGATTAATGCAGGCCGTGATGATATTGCTGAAACCTATGCCATGCAAATGCAAAAGGCACAAGAACAGTTAGTGAGTTCTAGAGAACAATTAACCGTTGCGCAACGTGCCTACGAAAAAGCACTTCAGGTT
>CAZIQX010000106.1:0-9434 GCA_964541325.1 uncultured Chitinophagales bacterium
GATGATGGTTCGGTCTTCAATCAACATTTTTACCGGAATAACACGTAAAGAAGTAGCCGTTGGAATCTCAAGGCTTTCTTCCATATTCGTTACGATTTTTGCCGCAACGCCTTTAATTTTTTCATATTCGTATTTCTCTTCGTTAATGCTAACGCTTTCAGTACGTTTTGCTGTTGGGGCTGCTTGCGCCGTTGATGCGCTTACCGTAGAATGATGTCCGTTGGTCTTAGGTTCTACAACGGTTGTAGTTACAGTAACGGGGGCAGTGGTAGCAGGAGTTTCTTTGCCAAGTAATTCATCAAAATAGGAGCGCCAGTAGGCGGGAACGGTATCGCGATTAACTTGATATTGATTGTAAAGATCTTCTACAAGTGCCGCGTTTGGGCCGAAAATTTCTTCGAGAGATTTCAAGGTGCTTGCTGTTAAAAGGGTGCCGGTTTAGTAACAAATCGAGAACACTAATTCCGTAAGAAATAGTTTCGTTCGGAAAAGTGTCAAATGTGGGCAAAATTAAAGAAAAACAGGACAAAAAAACGCTTTTTTTATAGGTATTATGCGCACTATTAACAGAATTAATCACCTTCTAATCTTTGTAATCATTCATCCTAAAAACACCTATTTACAAAAATAGTATAAACTGCCTATTTGCGATTTCTGAAAATCCATTTATCGTTTGCTATAATCCTCTTATTGGATTCAGAAAGACTAAATTTTATAGTGATTACACAAGCAAGCACTGGAAGTTTGCTACTCGTTGACGACGAACCTCTTGTCGGAACGTTGCATAAACTTATTTTAGAAAGAAGTGGATTTACAGTTAATTTCGTATTAAACGGAGAATCTGCATTGGAGCGAATACGACAACAGGAATTCCCACTAGTATTAATGGATATTGATTTAGGTGAAGGAATGAACGGAATTGAAACAGCCCGAGAAATTATCCGTCAGAAAGATATTCCGCTGTTGTTTCTTTCTTCTCATACAGAAGACTATATCATTGCAGAAACAGAAGCTATTTCTTCGTACGGATATGTAGTAAAGGGAACAGGAGATACTGTTTTAATCGCGTCGGTAAAAATGGCACTTCGATTGCACAACGCCAAAATGGTTATTCAAGAAAAAGAATTACAATTCCGAAACTTGTTTAAGTGTAACCCTCAGCCTATGTGGATCTACGATATGGAGACCTTACAGTTTTTGGAAGTAAATCAAATGGCTGTTAAGTTATATGGATATGAACAAGATGAATTTTTAACTATGAATTTGTTTGATATTCGTCCCGATATTGAGCACGAGAGATTGAGATCAAATATTCAGAACTCTGACCCCAATGATGTCAATATTTCCGGTTTGTGGTTACATAAAACTAAATGTGGAGATATTTTGGAAGTTCATGTAATTTCACAATCTATTTTATGGATGGATAAAAAAGCACGATTTGTAACCGTTATTACAAACTTCAATAAAACATATGTTAATTAATAGCTTATTACTCGTTTTAGGTCTTATTATTCTTATTAAAGGTGCTGATTGGTTTGTGGATGGCGCATCAGCATTAGCCAAGCGTTTTAATGTATCCGATTTGGCAATTGGTCTAACGGTAGTTGCATTTGGAACTTCAGCCCCTGAATTGGTTATAAACCTGATGGCAGCGGTAGAACAGCAACACGATATTGTTTTGGGTAACATTATTGGGAGTAATATTTTCAACCTATTTGCGATTTTAGGTATTTCTGGATTAATAGCGCCTTTAGCTGTACAATCGAGCACAGTTTGGAAAGAAATCCCACTTTCACTGCTTGCTGCAATTTTAGTTTTAGTGCTGGCAAACCCACTCTTTGGTGGAACCGATGGGGTACTTTCACGCACTGACGGATTTATTCTTTTGGTCTTCTTTTTTGGATTTTTGTATTACGTTTACACGCAACTAGCGTCTGATCCTCAAACAGCAGTACACTCACAAGAAGGATTAATGAGTTCTGGTAAAATGAGTGCATTAATTGTTGTTGGTCTTACCGGATTAGTGGTTGGAGGACGTTTGGTTCTGGATAACGCCGTGGATTTAGCCACACAATTAGGCGTGAGTGAAAAAGTGATTGGTTTAACGATTGTAGCTGCCGGAACTTCTTTACCTGAGTTAGCGACATCAATTTTAGCTGCAATCAAGAAAAACAATGATATAGCAGTAGGAAATATTATCGGTTCCAATATTTTCAACATCTTTTTGATATTGGGTGCAAGTGCTGTTATTAGCCCTGTTACTTACTCAATTTTATTTAATCGAGATGTGTTTGTTTTGATTGGTGGAACCGTCTTTTTGTTTGGCGCGATGTTTGTATCCGGTAAAAAACGACTCGATCGATGGGAAGCCGCTTTATTGCTAAGTGCGTTTGTTGTTTACACCGTTTTATTAATCATTAATTGATATATGTAACAGTAATGATAAGAAGGTTTTGTTGCCAAAATTAGATGTATTTGGATTTGTAAGGTAATTACTCGCCCTAACTAATTGCCCACAATTTTGCTGATGTCTAACCAAGAACAGTAAAGAATTCAATTATTTGTTCGTGGTTCATCTTCACCTATCAACAGATCTTCTTTAAGGTTAATTCTTAGTTTATTCCCCAAAATTAGTTGCACAAAAATAGTTCTCAATTTAAGCAGCGATTCTACTTAAAGTTCAAAAAAAACCACGGACTTTAGAAATCCGTGGGTT
Organism: uncultured Chitinophagales bacterium; assembly: GCA_964541325.1. GTDB lineage: Bacteria > Bacteroidota > Rhodothermia > Balneolales > M1805 > M1805. Next base: position 2,717 of record CAZIQX010000106.1, read on the forward strand.
TACGTTCATTACCGAATTAATGTGCCGGGCATATCTGCTAAAACATAGGCTAAAACAGCCATTGCAGCCACACACGAATTTACTTCTTTAGGATCGAGTTTATCAATAGTGTCAGCTTCCGTGTGGTGATACCAAAAGTATTTTTCACCATCTACATTTAAACCAAAGCCGGGAACGCCTTCTCGCATGAGTGGACCAATATCAGCACCACCACCACCTTGTACGATTTTACCTGCACCGATTGGTTCTAATAATTTTGCGATTTCTTGCAATACAGGCATGTTTTCCGGTTTACCGCCAAAACCAAATCCTTGAGCTGCAAAAACTCCGGCATCTGATTCAATGGCAGCAACATGTTTGTTGATTGATGTCATCACAGAATCTTTATACACATTACCTCCTTCAAGACCATTTTCTTCATTTGTCCAGAAAACGACTCGAATAGTACGTTTGGGACGCAAATTCAATTCTTTCAATAAACGAAGTACTTCCCAGGAAACCACGCAACCACCGGCATCGTCCATAGCACCTTGTCCCACATCCCAGGAATCAATATGTCCACCGATCACGACAACTTCATCAGGAAATTCGCTACCTCGCCATTCTGCCATTAAGTTGCGCGACATAGCATTAGGTAAGGTTTCGGCTTCCATGTACAACTTAACTTTAACCGTTTCGCCGCGGTCAATTGTTCGAGCAATCCAATCAGCATCTTCAGTTGTGATTGCCGCATGTGGTATTTTTTTTACATCATCAGCGTAGCGCATAACACCCGTGTGTGGAGTTTGCATGGAAAAGCTGGCAACCGAACGAATGAGTGAGGCAACTGCTCCGGCTCGTGAAGCTTCATTAGCACCTTGTGTACGAATCGCAACCGTGCCTCCATAAGTTGTAAATGGCTGATTGATCAACACAATTTTACCCTTTGCTCTATCCGGATTGGCTTTTAAATCATCTAAAGAAGAAAAAACGGCTACCTCGGCTTCAATTCCCGTTTTGGGAGTTGCAATTGATCCTCCAAGACCTAACATGGGAAGATTTCGTTTTACCGGTGCTGTTAATTGAGCATATTCCTTGCCTCGTTTCCAGTTTGGAACAGAAACAGGATGCGTGTGCACATTCTCTAATCCGTCTTTTTTCATCTCATCCATCGACCAATCAATCGACTTTTCCAGATTTTCACTACCACTAATTCGCGCCGGGAATCGGTCAACTAATTCAGTGAGTCGTTCGAAAACCGCGCTGTCTTTCATGGCAGCATCAATAATTTTCTGAGTTATAGTTGAATAAGAGGGGATATCAGAAGGTTTTGCTGGTGTTTGCGCCGAAACAGTGGCCAACAACAGACTAGAGCATGTTAGAATAAGTAGAAAATGTTTCATAGACCTCAACGATTAAATGGCTAAAAATCGAAAACGCAAATAAAAGAAAATTGAGCGCACAAAATTGTAAAATGAATTGAAAACGGGCTGTTTTTTCTGAAATTTTCCCTTGTTAAAATGGCTATATTTCCGCCGAAATTGAATCCGAATTGATACAAAAAAGAACATTGTTATGTCAACTACTCACGGCGCAGAAACCGTTTTTTGGGACTTATCCGATTTATACCCTTCATTAAACAGCGAGTCTTTTCAGCACGATAAAAATAAAGCTTTAGAAAGTGCAAAAGCGTTTGAAACCCGTTGGAAAGGGAAGATGGAAAAGCTCAATCCTCAGGAGTTTAAATTCATGTTGGATGAATATGCTGCTCTGTCCGATTTATTATCGAAGCTTCATTCATATGTGTATTTAGTCTGGTCAACCGATACCATTAATCCAGAGCATGGAAAAGCATTAGCTGAAATTGGTGATTTTTATGCTCGATTAAGTCAGCATTTAGTCTTTTTTGATGTCGAATGGGTAGCCGTTTCAGACCAAAAAGCTCAAGAATTAATGACTGCACCCGAATTGGTACATGAATGGTATTTCTTAGAAGTATCACGAAAAATGAAACCATATACGTTGGATGAAAGCGCTGAAAAAATCATGTCAGCAAAGTCCACAACGGCACGACAAGCTTGGGTTCGATTTTTTGATGAATTATTAGGAGCCGCCGAGTTTGAGTTAGATGGAAAAAAACTCTCTGAACAAGAAGTGTTAAGTAAATTGCATGAAAGCGACCGCGAACTGCGTAAACGTGCAGCTGAATCGCTTACCCAAACGTTTAAATCCCTATCCAGGCAATTAACCTTTGTTTTTAACACCATTTTGCAGGACAAAGCCTCGAATGATGAGCTTCGAAACATGCCGAATTGGATCGCATCACGTCATCTTTCCAATCAAATTGATGATGCTACTGTTCAAACGTTAATTTCTACTGTGCAAAACAGCTATCCCTTAGTTCAGCGATATTATCGTTTAAAAGCCAAGTTATTAGGTTTAGAGAAATTAGCCGATTACGACCGTTACGCACCTCTTCTTAAAACAGAAACGTCTATTTCCTGGAATCAGGCAAAAGAAATCGTGTTGGATTCGTTTGGAGCATTTGACAGCAGAATTAAAGACATCACCGCAAAATTTTTTGATAACAATTGGATTGATGCAGCTATTCGTCCGGGAAAGCGAAGTGGGGCTTATGCATCAAGTGCTGCAATCTCGGTTCATCCCTATGTTTTTATGAACTATGACGGCAAAATTCGTGACGTGCAAACACTAGCGCATGAATTGGGTCATGGTGTTCACATGTATCTTTCTCAACAGCAAGGCCCTCTTTTAGCTGACACACCTTTAACAACCGCGGAAACAGCATCCGTTTTTGGTGAGATGTTGGTATTTCAAAAGTTAAAAGCTCAATTATCAGATCCTAAAGAAAAATTGGCTCTTTTACTTGGCAAAATTGATGATACCATTGCTACGGTATATCGTCAGGTTTCCATGAATCGTTTTGAAGATGCAATTCACACCAAACGGAGAACAGAGGGTGAGTTATCAACTGAACAGTTTTCTGAAATTTGGCGAAAAACTCAAACAGATTTATACGGAGATTCCGTGGAACTCACTGAAAACTACCATTTATGGTGGTGTTACATTCCTCATTTTCTTCATTCACCGGGATATGTATATGCCTATGCATTCGGTGAGTTATTGGTTCTTGCCCTCTATGAACTGTACAAACAAGGCAAACCCGGATTCGAGGACACTTATGTTGAACTATTGAGTGCGGGTGGTTCAAAAAAACCGGAAGAATTAGTTGGGTTATTTGGATTCGACATTCAATCCGCCGATTTTTGGAAATCAGGTGTAACGGTAATTGAAACAATGATTAAAGAAGCTGAAGAATTAGCAGCACAACTTGGACATGGCGATTAAAAACGTTCCTCAGTTTAAAAATAAAAAAGACGAGTTAGGCGAAAAGCGCGAAGAAAAAGTTCAGAAACAATTCAAATTGGTGTTGGCTGAATTGGTTCAATTGCTTCGCACATCAACCGATACGGAAACCGTCTATTTGAATTGGGTGAATAAACATCGGGGGCAATTTGTACTTGAAACGGTTGCTACACGAGTAAAAAACACGATGTTTCAAGATCGGGTAGCCTTCGAAAATCATTTTTTGGGAGATTATCTGGATATTACAGAACCCGTTATTCTGGAAATAGGTAAACATCTATCGGCAGAACAACTTTCGCATTACTACAACTCTGTCCCTATTCGTTACATCACTCTTATTCCGTTTATCAATAATGGGGAAACGGTGGCGATTACGGCTTTGGAGAGTAAATTCAATAGCTTGCGCGATGATGAAGAAGAGGCAATTGAAGCTTATGCTTTAGCTTTAGGGCACTTGTTACATACCTACATGGAATTAAGTGATTTATCTGAAAATCAGGCGCAATGGATTGCCTATTCCGAACAACTAGACCGTGTATTACAACAACGTTCGGCGGTGGATTTAGTGCACAAATCATTAGCCTTGATTCAAACATTTTTACGTTATGGAGGGGTGAGTTTTATTACCCGAAATTTAGAAGAATGGTCGGTAGTAGCTAATGCAGAACAAAGTTATAATGCACTTCCATTAGGTTTAGGTCTTGATGAACAATCCATTGGCTACGAAGCACTTCAAACAGGTAAGCCGGTTTTTAATATTCATTTTAATGGCAATCCTAAACGGGTGAATCTTTCAGAGCCAATGAGTAACGGTGCAAGTTTGGCAGTGCCGTTGTTGATTAATGATAGAAGGCAGGGCGTTTTTGTTTGTTATGATGAAAATCCATTGGTTTTTAACGAATCTACCAAGCATAAAATCCTGAATGTTGTTCGCAGTGTTTCTCTGAAATTGGAGTCGCCACGTTTTGGCGCTTCGGTTGATAAAGACTTATTTGCTGTTGTCCACAGTTTATTAGATCCTGATTTTTGGCGTTCAACGCTTGCTACAGAAATTCGTCGGGCTAGGATTTATCCTAAAACGAAATCCTACTTTGGATTCATGACTATTGGCGATTTACAATCTATTCGTTCAAAATATCGACTAGATGATCTACAAAAACTTCAATTTGATGTAGTTCGACTTGCCAATCCTACACAGTTAGGTCTAGCAGGAATGTTGGGGCAATTTTCTGATTATGTGTACGCCTTCATTATCCAAGGAAATGATGATCAGTCCATTACAAAGTGGGTAAAAGCTGTCAATAAAGCCTTTCAACAACCTATTGTTATGAAAGATGGAAGTACACGTCAGGTTAGAATGCATTTTGGATTTACCTGTGTTCGAGAAGACGTACAAGATGAAGAGCAAGTAATAAGTGAAGCGAAAACAGCACTTTCACATGCGCTTAAAAATCCCGATGTTCCCGTTTTTGAATATTAGAAATAATGGGTCGATTTAGAAGCTCTTATGTAAACCGAAAAGTACTTCAACTAGGCAATCAGGTTAACGTTGTTTTAACTGGTAAGTGGCTGTTTATATGTGTATTAGTAGGTGTTTTGTCAGGGTTTGCCGCATTGGCATTCGCTTTTGCGCTTGATTCACTAGTTCATTTTACTTTGAATGATCTGGCCGGTTATAATTTCCCTATTCCTGCCGGTGAAACTGATCAAAAACTAAGTTTTAATCTTGATAACGTTTTTCAAGTAGGAACGCCTTGGCTGCTTATTTTTCTTCCGGCTATTGGCGCAGGATTAGCCGGCTTATTAACCAACCGATTTGCTCATGAAGCTAAAGGAGGTGGCGTAGATGCTGTTATTCGATCGTATCACTACCATAAAGGATACATCCGAGCACGTGTTCCATTTGTTAAGTTTTTTGCGTCAGTACTAACTGTTGGAAGTGGGGGAAGCGCCGGACGTGAAGGTCCTATTGCACAAATTAGTGGTGGTTTGGCATCATTTTTAGCTTCTAAGCTCAATTTATCAGAAAAGGAACGAAAAATTGTGTTGTTAGCGGGTATGGGCGCTGGAATCGGAGCTATTTTCCAATCACCCATAGGTGGGGCCATTTATTCGGCAGAAGTACTTTATAAAAAAGACATCGAAAGCGAAGGATTGATGCCATCGATTATTGCTTCAATCATTGCATATTCCATTTTTTCTTCGATTTCAGGATGGAAAACGGTGTTTAAGTTCGAAGCCGTTCGATTTGAAGAACCTGCTGAGTTGCCTTTATATATCTTGCTGAGTGTGCTTCTTACCTTAGTCGCCATTCTATTTTCGCGCTCTTACAATTGGTTTCAGACCTCTTTCTATAACAAAATGATGATAAATGATTATTATAAGCCGATTGTAGGAGGATTATTGGTTGGATTAATAGCGCTTAAGTTTCCGGCCATATTAGAGTCGAGTTACGGTTATCTGCAAGAAGGCTTAAATGGAAATCTTCCGGTTTGGTTTATGTTGTCGTTAGCTTTTTTAAAGATCATCACTACGGGTCTAACGGTAAAATCAGGAGCTTCAGGCGGTGTTTTTGCTCCATCACTTGTGATTGGTGGATTGTTGGGTGGTGCTTATGGCCTTGGCATTGATCAGTTTTTCCCAAACTTGATAAGCGATCCCAAAGGGTTTATTTTGGTAGGGATGGCTGCATTTTTCGCATCCGTAGAAAAGGTGCCAATAGCCGCAACGATCATGATTACTGAAATGAGTGGTTCATACGAACTTATTGTGCCACTTATATTTGCGAGTTCTCTATCGTTTATCGGTTCACAAAGCTGGAGTTTGTACGATGTCCAACTGAATACCAAATTGGATTCACCAACTTATCGAGGCGAATTTTTGAATGATGCTATGGAAGCGGTTAAAGTTAGAACTGCTTTTAAACCTGTAAAAAACATGCCCATTCTCACGGTCGATGATGATGTTCAAAAAATCCTTAAAGTATTTACTGATTCTGAATTATTAGTTCTCCCGGTGAAAAATTTGACCGGAACGCTTGTTGGTCTCATAACCTTGGCTGATTTGCGATTATTACTCAATGAAGAAGAGGATTCAACCTTAATTGTTGCTGCTGATATAATGACTAAATTATGTATTCTGCATTTGAATGACTCGATGACCGAGGCTTTTCGGATATTCAAGGAGACGCATTTGCCAGAAATTCCGGTTTTAGCACATGGTTCAGAAACAATGGTCATTGGTGTTTTAACAGAACGTAATTTCTTAATTGCATACGAGCGAAGTTTAAGCGAACATGATTCAAATGGATGAAAAATGAATTCGTTTACTAGCGTTTGGGGTGAAAGCAAAT
>CAZIQX010000106.1:9444-11705 GCA_964541325.1 uncultured Chitinophagales bacterium
CTCAATCATTGATATCTTATTTTGATTAAGTAAATTTTGCTCTTTTATATACCGATCTACATCCATCAGATCAAATTAAGTGGAATTATCTGACGGCGAATACTATAATTTATTCAAGTTGTGTTGGGCTTAATAATAATGGCTTGAAGTAAAACAAAACTGTGTAAAATACGTGTGAAGACTTCTTTCCTAACATCTATTTTTCGTCCTGTAATTTTATATAAATCATTCAACTATATGCTTTTTTTTAAAAGAGGATTAATACTAAGTTATTGCTGTTTGGGATTGCTTTTGAGTGAACAGACTCGTGCACAAGTAACTCAGGAAAATGGTTCCCTAATGGCTTGGGTACATCAGCATATAACCGAAGATATGCCAATTGAAAACTCTAACGGATTTATAAAACCTAACGCTCAAGACTTAGATCGTTTTGAAGCTATTTTTGATTTGTTACTTAATGAAAGTTACCAGCAAGTTCACGACTCCCTTGAACGATATTTTCCTAGTTATGAACTTATTCATCTTACCGATTCAACATTTGAAGATTTCGAGTATTATTTGATTCGAGAACATACGGTTACAAAAGGTTGGGGGACATACGTTTATAATCCAAATTATCAAAGAGATGTAATGGTTGCAGCGCCACATCCGCTATTTGATTCTAAAACACCCTACGAAAGTGTTGATTTATTACATTTTTTAGGCGCTCGTTTTTTTGCTTTGGCAGGAACCCACCGATGTGCTTCATCTGAGGAATCCTCGTGCAACGGAACAACCACGGCTTGTTCGGGAGTTTCGGAAAAATTTAAAATTTCGGATATGGCACATAACGATTCAACCGTTTTTCAACGGGCACATGAATCACTATTTGAAATTTCACCCGATGCGTGGTTTCTAAATATTCATGGTCATGCTGATAATGATTGCGAGGATATTTTTATCAGTAATGGCAGATCAGATGATACACAGTCCTCTGCCTTTGCCTTACGTGATTCACTGATTGCTCATGGTGTGGATGCCGCTGTTCCTGGCGATGGTTCAGTTTGTCCGCTTTCAGGTGGTACTAATACACAAGGCAGATTAGTGAATGGTTCTAACGACCCATGCGGAACAGCGCCACTTGAAAATACCGGACGTTTTTTTCATATAGAACAATTCACTTCAATTCGTACATCACAGGATAAATACAGAGTGTTAATCGAAGAGCTTGCTGAGTTAATACCCAGAACCTCAAATTCGGTAACATTTCCACCGTTTCCTGAACTATCTATCAATGAAATTCACTTCTTTCCTATAGCTCCTGGAGGTGATGCAAATGAGAATGGAAGCCTTCAAACAGTAACAGACGAATTTGTAGAAATCGTGAATTCAGGAAACACAACATTTGATTTAAGCTTTTGGCAATTAACAGATAACAGTGAAGTGCGTCATATTTTTCCTGCAGGTACAAAATTGGTTAGCGGACAAGCATTAGTGGTAACCGGTGGGACCTCTTATCAAGGTGATTATGGTGGTACAGAGATTCAAACTGTAACCTCTGCAGCATTAAGCTTAAACAATAACAAAGAAACGGTGTTGATTCTGGCACCAACAGGGGCGCCGATTGTTAGTGTGAGTTATGATACCTCCGGAACACATTTTTCTGGTGGCTCATTAGTTCGAAATCCTGATGTAACCGGTGATTTTGTTTATCATAAATCATTGGGAGACAGTTGGTTTAGTGTGGGTAAAAAAAATAATCAAACATCGTTTGTTCCCTTTGCTTCTATAACCAATGTAAGCGGCTGGAGAATGTTATCGGCTCCTGTTTCATCTTTTTCACTTGAAAATTTGGCGACTTTTACTGCTATTCAAGGAATTACAGATGGGTTTGATGCCAATTTATATACCTCTTTTGATGGGACGAACTGGGTAAAACCTAATTCATTGAGTCATTCTATTTCAGCTGGAAACGGATTTATCGTGTACTTTTTTAATAATGAAAATTATGGCTCAACATCTTTACCAATAACGCTCAGAGCTTCCGGTGAAGTTCCTGAAAGCGATGTAACAATTCCTTTACATTCTAATGGAAACAAATTTAACTTAATTGGCAATCCATTTAATTCAGCCATTGATTCTGGTGAGATTATATCGAATGAAGGGAGTTTAGCATCTTTAGTGGGGCATATCTATAATCCTCAAACTCAAGCGTACACTATAAAAACAGCATGGGGTGATTCTGTTGGTGCATGGCAGGGGTTAATGATTGAAAATAATAA
>CAZIQX010000107.1:0-2848 GCA_964541325.1 uncultured Chitinophagales bacterium
AAAATCCGGCTGGGACCCCAATACCCATTTTGTAAACCCTATGTGTGGTAGTGGTACGCTTGCTATTGAAGCTTTTTTGATAGGAACTCGAACAGCGCCCGGTTTACTTCGAACTAACTTCGGTTTTCAACACGTGCTCCCTTATCAGGAGTCGGTTTGGAACGATCTCGTTGAGGAAGCAAAATCACACCAAAAGATTACGACCGATGGTATGATTGTAGCATCCGACAAAGACCCGGAAGCCATCGCTGCTGCAAAAGCCAATGCCGAACGTGCCGGCGCATCATCTCATATTCTTTTTCGAGTTACCGATTTTAGAGATTCGATGATTCCCGTTGGTAAAGGCACGGTTATGATGAATCCGGAATACGGAGAACGCTTAGGCGATTCAAGTGCTCTTGAGAAAGTTTACGGTGCAATTGGTGCATTTTTTAAGCGTCATTGCAATGGGTATAGCTGCTTTGTGGTATCATCATCAAAAGAATTGATATCCAAAATTAAAATGACACCCAAAGAAACTCACCGTTTTTTAAATGCATCATTGGAAGTGGATTTGGTGAGTTATGATGTGTTTGATAAACACGATTTTGATTCTAGCTCATCTTCTGATAAGCCCAAACGCAAAATGAGAAGCAGAAAAAAGCCTGAATAGTTCAGGCTTTTTACGTTAATTCTGTTTTCAAAATAGTACGAGAGAGTACAAACGCTCCTATCCATATTATGAAGGCTGCAAGAAGATACTTTTCATACAAATCTTCATAATCAGTGTAAATTAGCTCATCTACTTTAGTGCGTTCCAAGGCATCAATCTGATTATAGACTTCGGCTAAACTTTCGGTATTTACGGCACGATAGTATTTTCCTCCCGTTACTTCTGCAATTTTTGTGAGCATTTCCTCATCAATATCTACACGTACATTTTGGTATCGACGCCCGAAAATGGGGTCATCAATGGGATAAGGCGCGGTTCCTCGCGTACCTGCGCCAATCGTGTACACTTTAATACCATACGATTGTGCCAAATCTGCTGCTGTTACAGGATCGATTTCCCCCGCATTATTTTGTCCGTCGGTTAATAAGATGATCACTCTACTTTTTGCATCTGATTCTTTCAGGCGATTCACTGCTGTTGCTAATCCCATTCCAATTGCAGTTCCATCATCAATAACACCCATTTTTACATCTTGAAGCAGTTTTTTGAGTAAGTCGTAATCGAGTGAGGGTGGACAAACCGTAAAACTTTGAGCCGCAAAGGCTACAAGCCCAATTCGATCTGATGTTCGCTTATCAATAAACTGAATAGCCACTCTTTTTGCGGCGTCGAAACGATTGGGTTTTAAATCTTCTGCACGCATTGAAGTGGATAAATCAAGCACAAGCATAATATCGATACCTTCTGCGTTTCGTTCAACCACCGTGTTTTGATTTTGAGGTCGGGCTAATGCAATAATCAGTAATCCAATAGCTACCCATTGAAAAACGGGAATTAACCACCGTGCAAAGGTTCTCCAGGTTAATGGTAAGGAGTCAATAGAGCGAACAGATGAAAAAAACAAAACCGGAGTTTTTCTTTTCCAGTAACGAAATGCTTCAATCCCAATAAATATGGGAAGTATCAAAAAGGCCCAAAACCATTCAGGATTTGCCCAGGTCATGATGTTGCCTCCTCTGATTGTGCATTTTCCTGTTCAGGTTTTCTTAATCCATTAGCTACTTCAAAATCGTAGCGAAGCTGTGCGATTTTTGATTTATCGGCTTCACGGAATTTTTTAGCCAGGTCAAAAGCGCGTTCTAAATCATCAAAAGCGGAATCCATGGTTGGCGTGTATTTAGCGAATTTCACGCGGTCTGCCTGTGATAAAATCAACAAAATCATATTCTGAACTTGTGGATCTAGTCGTTTTTTTAGCAACGCGTACTTCAATTCAGAAGTAGTCATTTCCAGGGCTTGCTCTTTGTACACTCGTTCGATATATAATCGAATTGCATCTCCGGTTTCTGTGTAAAACGCCTTAAAATCACCCTGTTTTAATACATCTCCGGTTTTAATGTGTTCGAGCATTCTATCAAGTTCTCGAAGAGGATCAACGAATAGTTTCGGTTCGGTGGGTTTTTCCTCGGTTGACTCACCAGCTTTCTTTTTGAAATAGCGATACAGGAAGAATGCTATTATTGATGCTACTACGAGCAAAAGTATCCAAACCCAATAGTTTGCAGCAAAATCGAAAATAGGTTTTAAGGGCTTGAGAGCCGATTCTTTTTCATCTTCAATTAAAGGATTATAAAAGACAGGAACTACATCGGTAGTCACTTTTCCGGTAGTGTCTCCGTCTTGATTGGTTATAAAAATCGGAATATCCGGAAGTTGCCTATCTCCTACACCAAAATATTGCAACTGAAAAACTAAGGAATCAGTGAAATTATCGGGTTTGAAGTGCTTAAAAGAACGAATTTCAAAATCTTCACCAAAAGCGGATGAATCCGGATAGGTAATAGAACCAACTTCGTTTTTTTTCACAATCAACACGTAATCGAAAACATCGCCCGGTTGCAAGGAATCCACTTTTACGATAGTTGCCGACGTTTGTGCAGAGGAATTCTGCACCAAACTCAGGAATTGCACAAACAGTAAAGTACTTAACCAAAAAATCGTTTTCATCAATATCGACTAATTCTTCGTTTAAAAAAGTTCATGAGAGGTTCCACGTACGATTCGTTGGTGAACACAGTAACAGCATCAACTTTAAGTTTGGTTAAACGCGTTTGAATATCGTTCCAATGTTTAAGTTGAGTCTGTTTAAACAGATTTCGCACTTTTTCCGATGAGGTATCTACCCAGCGTAATTCC
>CAZIQX010000107.1:2858-4713 GCA_964541325.1 uncultured Chitinophagales bacterium
GATAGATAGCGCGCTTTTAGGGATGGTGTATATCTCGGGGGTAGTTGTCTCGTTAAAAAATCATGCATAGGAATTAAGCCCACATCAGGAAGCTCGCGTTCTAACCGGTCGTGAACTAATATGGTAACTAAGTCGTGTTTTTTGTTCGTTATTTTGATGGACTTCTCGTAGTTCTCGGTAATTAAATCCGTAGCTAAAATCAAAATAGAACGACGTGTTAAAACTTTGTTAACATAAGTTAGGGCTTCATCGATATTAGTGCCCTTTCCTTTTGGTTTAACATGATATAATTCACGAATCAAACGCAGTACATGTTGCTTTCCTTTACGAGGCATTACCACCTTTTCAACCGAATCCGAAAAAAGCAGTAAGCCTACTTTATCGCCGTTTTGAATGGCTGAAAATGCCAGTACCGCACACATTTCAATCGTAACATCGCGCTTACTTTGATTCTGACTTCCAAACCATTTTGAGGGTGAAATATCCACCACCAACATGAGTGTCTGCTCGCGTTCTTCTTCAAATATTTTGATGAATGGCTCACCGGTTCGAGCAGTTACGTTCCAATCAATTTGACGAATATCGTCGCCATATTGATAAGAGCGCACTTCTGAGAAAACCATACCACGTCCTTTAAACGCAGAGTGATATTCTCCGCCAAACAGGTTATTCACTAACCCTTTGGTTCTAACTTCGAGTAAACGGACTTTCTTAAAAATTTCTTTTGATATCATGAGCGCAAAAATGCCTTAAAAACGGCGAAATATCGGACATCGTATGCACTTATGCATCCATTTTTTCGATTTTTATTGATTCCGGATTAGAATTTGAATGCAATTCCAAGCTGAAAGCCACCTGTTTCGAATTTTACAGGAGAGCGAAACGATTTTCTGACATCATACCCGATGCCAATATTCAGCGAAGAGCCTTCTCCTACTAAAAACCAAATACCATAACGATAATAGGCAGCATGGAAATTATTAGAATCATCTTCTGTTTCGTTCAAAAAAGTTTGGCGTAAATCGCCGTTTAAGGTAGTCATCATATATCCTAAACCGATATATGGATGAAAAGGACCTAATCCATCGAGTTTAAATGCAGCATCAGCAAGCATAACAGCAAAACTATCATCAGAATCTAGTTGAGAACCTTCCTTATAGCTTGAACTAAATTGTGCAAATGCCAAATTTATCATGGTACTTTCACCGGCTAAAACCAAACCACCTTCATACGTTTTATTCTTACTTACATTTGTTCGATAACCGTCAGTGCTAAACGAAAGTCCGTTTGAGCCTCCGTAAAACATCACAAAACCGTCTTTTGATACCTTTTTATAGGGCCGTTCTTCTACTTTTTTACTTTTATTTGCAATCAGTTGCTCATCAGAAAACGAATAAAATTTTTGGGTATTTCTATCGGGGAAAATCACAAATTCATCTTGAATTGGATAATATTCTTCTAATTGAATAGCAATTTGATATCGACCGGCAGGTAACGAGTCCAACGATTTACTACCAATCCAAGCTGAAGTGTAATCACCATTTAATTGATATAAGGATACTTTTGCGTTTTGCTGAGATACATTAACAGTTAAAGAACCGGCATGAGGCTTGAGTGTAATCGTTCGTTGAACCACTTCACTTTTTTTAATTTCAATGAGTTCTGAATGTGATTCGAAACCTGTTTTTAACACTTCCAATTCATAAATACCGGGATTCAAATTAATAGCGGACTGACCCGTAAACTCTTGTTTATTAACAAATATGGTTGCGTCTTTTTCTGAAATATTTAATACAAGCTGCCCCGTGTTGGCCAACAAATTGAAAGCGAATTCATTGGATTTATCGGCAATAAT
>CAZIQX010000107.1:4723-10566 GCA_964541325.1 uncultured Chitinophagales bacterium
AATAATGGTTAGAGTATCTCTAATTTCGCTGTAACCTGCTTTTGAAATTCGCACCGGATAGCTACCCGTTTGTTTATACACAATCAAATTCGTTAAACCGACGTTTTCCTCACCCATAAAAACCGTTGCCTGTTCCGGCGTGGTAGAAATACTCACTTTTACAATTTTTTGTTGAGAAAGGGAATAGTTAAACAAGGTGTTTTCAGGAGTTACTAAAATGGAGTCTTTTAAGGGTTCATATCCATCTGCAGATATTTCGAGCGCGTATTGCCCTTCCAATAGTTGAGTTGTAGTTTCATTTAAAACTTCCAATTCATTATTTAACATGATTTTAGGATTTGTTGGATTAACCACAAAGTTCACAGGAACTTCAAGACGCTTTTTATCTGCAGTGATACTGATTTTGAAAACCATTGACGAACGAAGACGAATTCCAACATCAGTGAGTATGATTTTAAGCGGTTTATATCCTGATTTATACACGGTTACAATTCGTTCATCCGGTGAAAGAAACAAAAAATCGCGACCGGGTTTCATATCGCGTTTGATGATTCCATTATTTGATTCATAAGCCAATTCGGTTAAATCCGATTCAATAATCAAACCGGAAGCTATTCTTCCGTTAACATCGCGAATAATTGAAGCTACAATTTCGCTTTCCTGAAGCTCTCCTTGACCAACAATTCTTAGTTCAGGTATTTCTTGTGCCTTAGATGGAAATGAGCTCAAAAATAGTAATACAAATACAGTAAAGATAGCTTTCATGCTTCATCAGATTAGTTCAAACGGGCATCCCTACGAATCCTTCACTCAATGGATGCTACTTTTTTTTGTAGCGTAAATTTATGAGTAAAAGCACAGCAATAAAATTTATTTCCTTATCAAAGTTTATAAGGATTGATAAAGAGCTTGCGTTTGTTTGGCAATAATATGCCATGAAAACGGCTGAATTTCCAGTAGTGCTCGTTCAGCCTGTTTCTGTAAACGACTTCTTTCTGTGTACAACAGTTTTAGTTGGTGGATAAGCGATTGAATATCATTGGGTTGAATGTACGTTACTGCCTCAGATGAAAAATAATCTCGAACAGCGCCGATGTCTTCACAAATAATCGGTAATCCACATGAAGCGGCTTCTAAAAGTACATTATTAGCCACAGCATCCGTAACTCCCATCACCATAACATCACTAAATTGATACATAGCACGAAGTGATTCATCTGAAATACCGCTGTACAGTTTCGTGTTTTTTAACCCGCGAAACCAATGATGATTAAATTCAGGTGTAACAACGTGATAGACATAAGGCAAGTCTTGGGTTTCCTGAATTATTTTTTGATAAAGCGGAAAATTTCGTCTCCAATTACCAACCATTACTATCTGTAATTCATTTAAAACCGGCTTAAACTCAATCGGTTTAAAAAATTCGGTATCAACTCCGTGATGAATTCTATGAATTTTCTCGGGCTGAACTCCATGTGCAAGCAGAAATTCTTTTTGATTATCCCCTAAAACAATTAGTGCATCTACTTCTTGCAATAAATGCGGAAATTGAATGACCTCCGACAAATCAGAAGGTGTAGCATGAATGGTTAAAACAAGTTTGCCTGGAAAAAGGCGATGCACATACGGCCATAAACCAATCATGGAATCCCCGTATAAAAAATGAACTACGGAATGGGATTCTTTTAACTTCTTAAGAGCAAACACATCACCCAAAACACCATCCCACTGATACCACCTACTTGCTGTAAATCGGCGTAAGATTCGTTCAATAGTTAAGCCGAATGGATTTTTTGCATGTCCCCTATCAACATGTTTTATTTCAACTTGAGTAAGATATTTTATGAGTTGTTCGTATCCACTGTGTCGTGAGTGATGGGGAATTTTTGTGGTTACAACCGATATATGAGTATTCATGATGAACTATATGCATTCTTTAAAATCAAATGCAAGGTATATAAGAACCATTTTATTCATTTAAACTTAATCGACAAAAAAACCGGAACAAAGTTTCCACCTTATTCCGGTACTAGCAAGCTTTAAAACCGTCTGATTAATTTTTATCTATGGTCTCGAAAACCAAAACCAATCAACTTTTTACCGATTCAACTTCTGTGTATTTACTGTGAAGTAATCCAACCGGTACAAACAGATGAAATTCTTTTCGGGCGTCTTCCCAATCTTTCAAAATATATTTAGCTTTTGAAGAGCCTGTTTCGCGGTGGTAGTCATCTAAAAGAATATATAATTGCTGATAATACTCTTCTGATATACTGCACTCAGCAATGTATTCTTTGTTGATGTAACTACCGGGATCACCATAAGTGAATAGTTCGCCACCGGTCATACCTGCCCCTAAGTTATGATACATTTGTCCCAGAACTACAATTCTTCCGTTCGTCATGTACTCACAAGCATGTAAACCTACTCCTTCAACAACAGCCGTTGCACCAGAATTTCTAACAGCAAAACGGTCACCGGCTAAGCCATGAACGTACAAGGTACCACCGGTTGCACCATACAAGGCACAGTTACCGATAATCGCACTGTTTGATGCATCGTATTTGGCTTCTGAACGTGGGGTGATGACTAACTTTCCACCCGACATCCCCTTTGCAACGGAATCGTTGGCTTCACCGAAAAGTTTTACTTCTAAAGCATCAACCATGAATACTCCAAAACCTTGACCACCACTTCCAGTGAAGTTTAATTTGATTTTTTTCGTGTAAGCAGTGGTTTCTTTTTCCAAACCTTTTATTTCAGCTAAACGGCGTTCGCTTCTTCTTTTTGCCAGATAACCACTTAAGGTAGCTAAAACAGCGCGGTCGGTGGAATACACATCAAAAGATCCTTCATAATGGTCATTCCGCTGAATATAGGGTTTCAGAGTGTGTACTAATTGCTGATTTAACGGACTAATGCCATCGTTAAATAAATCTGTTTTTTGATAAACAGGTGGCACCGGAGTATCGAAGAAATAGCCTAAATCTAGATTTCTGCTTCGTATTAAATCTGCATGTTTTTTATTAACGGTTAATAAATCATTACGACCGATAACCTCCTTTAAAGAGGTGTATCCCATCGAAGCCAGATTTCTTCGCACATCTTCAGCAATATATTTGCATAAATTCACTACATCATCTTTTGTGCCTTTATACTTGGCTTTAAATTTCGGGTCGTGAGTTGCAATTCCTGTCGGACATGTATTTTTTTCACAAATCCGCGCCATTACGCAACCTTCAGCAACAAGAAGTAATTTTCCAAAATCAAACTCTTCTGCACCGAGTAAGGCTGCCATTACGATGTCTTTTCCGGTTGAAAGACCGCCATCAGTTCTTAGAATTACATTTTTACGTAAGTTATTGTTAATTAATGTTTGATGAACCTCGAAAAGACCAAATTCCCAAGGCAAACCGGCGTGTTTCATGGAGCTCAATGAAGCCGCACCTGTTCCACCATCGCCACCTGAAACATGAATAATATCTGCGCCGGCCTTTGCTACACCAACTGCTATCGTTCCAATATGAGCACCCGCAACCAATTTTACCCCTACTTTCATGCCGGGTTTGAGTTGCTTTAACTCATATATGAGTTGTTTTAAATCTTCAATGGAATAGATATCGTGCAAAGGTGGCGGGGAAATCAAATCTACGCCAACGTTTGCATGGCGTGCTTTAGCAATGTGTTCATCAACTTTTAAACCCATTAACTGTCCACCTTCACCGGGTTTCGCTCCCTGCGCAATTTTTATTTGGACTTCATCACCGGAAACTAAATACTCAGCTGTTACACCAAATCGTGCCGATGCAACTTGTTTAATTGACGCAGAAATTCCATCAGAATAATAAAATGGATTTTCTCCACCTTCACCTGAATTACTTCTGCCTCCAATTTCTTTCATGGCTTCAATGATATCACGCTGAGATTCCGCCGAAATTGCTCCGAACGACATCGCACCTGAACCAAAAGTTTTCGTGATTTCTTCAATTGGTTCAACTTTATCGAGTAGTGCTGGTTTTTCAGCCATTTTTAAATCGAAAAGATGTCGGATATTGATTGGTTCGTCATCCAATCCCATTCTCAGATAGGTATCGTACAACTCCATGCTTTTTAATGAAAAACCCGTTTCGCGAACCAATTCATGAATAAGCTTTGAACGTGTATTGGTCATGGAATGACGTTCACCTTCAACACCTTTATTGTGTTCTTTAAACTGATAGGTTTTCAAAGGCAAATTGCCTTCAACCGACGCTTTTTCACAAATTGAAGTGGTTTTCACTACCTGTTCTACCACGTGTTCCAATTCATAGCCACCAATCGGACTTGTTGTTCCACTGAAATAATGCTTCATCAAGTTTTTGCCTAAACCTATGGCTGTAAATGGCTTAGCAGATTGATAAGAACGAACAACAGAAATCCCAACTTTCGACATGATTTTCAACAAACCACTTTCCAGCGACTTAATCAGATTTTTTTCGCGAGAATCAGCATCGAGCGTATTTAATTTGCGTTCATCCTGAAAACGAGCAATTTCGAGTGATAAATACGGGCAAACGGCATTCGCTCCATAACCAATTAAACAAGCCACATGATGAGTGCTTTTAATTTCTCCGGAATGAACCACAATGGACGTTTCCAAACGTAATCCGGCATTATTCAAGGCAGTAACTACAGCACGTAAAGCTATTAATGAAGGTATTGCTGGGCGCTCAAAAGTTGCTTGTTCATCAGATAAAATAATAACTGTTTTACCTTGTTCAGCGGCTAGAATAGCTTCTTTTTCTAATTCTTTTAGGCGGTTTTTCAAGCCTACAACCCCGTGGGATTTTACAAACGTTGTATCAAAAATTATTGGAACTGCACCGGTATCTTTATCAGGCTCTTGAATAAGTTTGCGCAAATATGCCATTTGTCCCAATGATAGAACCGGGCTCTTTAATTCAAGTGCGGGAGCGATAGGGATGAGTTCTTTGGTCTCAAAAATGTTAGGTTTTTTGCCCAAATAGGTAGTTAAATCCGTTACCATTTTTTCACGTAAATAATCCAACGGTGGGTTGGTAACCTGAGCAAAATTTTGATAAAAGAAATCAAAAAACGATCGCGGTTGATCAGAAAAAATCGCTAATCGAGCCGTATCCCCCATAGAACCAATCGGCTCTTTTCCATCCAAAACCATCGGGTAAAGTACCATTTTAAGTTCTTCATCTGTGAAGGCAAAAATGGCTTTCTTTTCTTCTAGTTGCTTAGGGTCTGCAACAGTAACAGATTGAATTCGAGTTGTGCGGGCATCAAATTTGAAGGTTTCATTTTCTCGGGAGTGAGATGGATCCCGGAAAAACAATTCGCCTGTCTTTAAATCAACAGCTACACCATTTCCGGCGTTAAGTGTACCCTTTGCATGAACCAGTTTTTCATCAATATCGAATATACCTGCTTCAGAACTTAGGTAAAAATGATCATCAGTAATGGCCCATCGACAAGGACGAAACCCGTTTCTGTCTAATCGTGCTCCAATAATGTTACCATCGGAATAGGTTATAAATGCAGGTCCATCCCAAGGTTCCATGGAACGAGACCAAAATTTATAAAATTCATTGTGTTGGTCGGCTGGAGGCATCATAATCGCAAGGGCATCTTCAACATGAGGAATACCACTTCGATAACGTAAGCTTTCAACCATTTCATTTAATGATCCAGAATCAGAAATCCCTTCGCGAGTTAATAACTCATCTTTTTGAACACCCAATGATTTTTCGCGTGCAATAGCCCACGAGCGATTACCTACAATAGTATTTATTTCGCCATTGTGTGCAATTAAACGAAATGGCTGTGCTTTATCCCAC
>CAZIQX010000107.1:10576-11535 GCA_964541325.1 uncultured Chitinophagales bacterium
GTAGAAAAACGACGATGGAAAAGTACAAATCGAGTTTTATAGCGTGAATTTCTTAAATCCGGATAAAATTGATCCAATGCATTTGCTTTTGTAAGCGCTTTATAAACAATAGTTTTTGATGAAAGGGAAACAAAGAAAAACTCAGTAGCAAACCCTGCTTCTTTTGTTTTTAAACGTACTTGCTGTTTGGCAGTGAACAGTAATTTATCGTAGGCAAGGTCTGTACGGCAATGATGCGGACGCTTGATAAAAGCTTGTACGATAACTGGAAGTGCAACTCGAGCTTCTTCACCAAGAACATCTGGGTTAGTTGGCACATCGCGATAATTCACCACTTCCATTCCGTAAAAGCGAAATATTTCTTCAAATATTTGTAGAGCTTGTCGTTGTTTATGTGGCGTTTTAGGCAAAAATAAAGTGGCAACGGCCATATCATTTCGATCAATACCAAACAGCTCAAATGGAATATCAGTCATAATACCAGCACCATCTCCCGTAACCTGATCCGCAGCACAGGCACCACGATGCTCAACACAGCGAAGCGCATGTAGACCCAATTCCAATTGGGCATGACTAAATACATTTTTTCTACTGCTTAAAAAACCGACTCCACAGGCCGATTTATCCAAAGCTTGAAAATCACTCATGGTTGATCCTTTCTACGTTTCCGACTTAACAGGGTTAAAACTTGCCAAACTGACACCGACCTCATCAAAAAGTGCCATTGAACAAATAAGCGTAAAAAAAAACGCAAATGCAAGTGCATAATAAGGCAAATACTTGTTTTTACAACACCTATTCTAGTATTTAATTATAATTTTATACGATTTTATATTCATTTTTTCATAAAATTATTCGTCATGGATTCATGCAATATATAATCATAGTATTTTCAATTTTTATGGAAAAGCGCTTTTGTTACACACCTTTATTTAAGTCAGCATACAGCAAGCATGACT
>CAZIQX010000108.1:0-6360 GCA_964541325.1 uncultured Chitinophagales bacterium
ATTGGTGTACCCTATATGGCTTGGCGAATCATTAAACATGGAATTGCTCCTAAACAGGATTTAGGAACTAAAGAATTTGGGTATATAGACCGGGAAGATTTGTGAATTCTTTGATTTCATATTCATCACAATTCAATTTCTCTCTATTTTTATTCTATGAACTTAGCCGACTTAAGAAAAGATTACGCCAAAGCCGAACTCAACGAAACGGATGTACATTCTAACCCAATTACTCAATTTAAGTTTTGGTTTGAACAAGCAACAAAAGCCGAAATTCCGGAACCCAACGCCATGAGCATTGCAACCGTATCTGCTGAAGGCAAACCCTCCAATCGTATTGTTTTACTTAAAGGTTACGATGAATCCGGTTTCGTTTTTTTTACAAATTATGAAAGCAGAAAAGGACGCGAAATAACCGAAAATCCTAACGTAAGTTTGTTGTTTTTTTGGCCTGAATTGGAAAGACAAATCCGAATCGAAGGCAGAGCTGAAAAAATTTCAACTACTGATTCCATGAAATACTTTTTTTCTCGACCTGTTGCGAGTCAATTAGGCGCTTGGGCATCCGCGCAAAGCGCCATTATTGAGGGTCGCAATATTCTGGAAAAAAAAATGAATGAGTTAAAAGATAAGTTTAGTGGTAATGAAATTCCCTTTCCACAATTTTGGGGTGGTTTTAAAGTAAAACCGGAAGCAATCGAATTTTGGCAAGGAAGAAGAAGTCGTTTGCATGATCGTATCCAGTATGTTAAAGAAGGCGATTTTTGGCGGATTCAGCGATTATCTCCTTGACCTTCGGTTTCATCCTTTTTTTTAAATAGCGTGCTCAAATATAGCGGAACTGAACTTCCGCTACATTTGAACCACAAGCTCGAGTAGTTACCTGTAGCTTATGTGAATTTACACTTCAATCGTTTCACCGATGTTGGGAAGTAGTAACTCCACATTTTTCTTAGAAAATGTTTGTTTAGCTGATTCATGATCAATAACGATATACCCAAACGTATCGTAATGAACGCCAACAACTTTCGATGATTGAACCCATTCTGCTGCAATAGCTGCATCATGTGGGTCCATTGTAAAATTGGAACCTATCGGTAACACTGCAAAATCCAGTTTGTGACGCAATGGAATCAACTGCATATCGAGTGTAAGTGCGGTATCTCCGGCGTAATAAAAACAATGTTTTTTATCTGCTGTTGTGATTACAAAGCCAACCGGATTTCCACCATAACTACCATCAGGAAAAGAAGATGAATGAACAGCGTTAACCGTTTGAACTGTACCAAAGTCGAACGAGAACGAACCCCCTGTGTTCATAGGATGCACATGTTGAAGTCCTTGCTTACTTAACCAAGCAAAAATTTCCCAAACAGCAATTACGGTTGCACCGGATTGTTTAGCAATAGGGATTAAATCCGCTATATGATCTTCGTGAGCGTGTGAAACCAAAATATAATCAGGCTTAAGTGAAGCAATATCAATATGCTTTGCTTTCTCATTTGGAGAAATAAACGGATCAAACAAAAGGGTCTTGCCCGATACTTCAACCTGAAAACAAGAGTGACCAAAATAGGTGAGTTTCATAATGTTCCTTTCAATTCTTGATGGTTCCTGAGTCTGTAAAATACTTGTTTACGACAGAATTTCTTATGCTTTTACATGCTTTATGATTTAAACGATTCGCATTAATTATCTAGTTAATATCTTCCCGAAAATCATTTAAAACCATATGAAGTATTCATTACTTCGCTCTCCAATGAATCAATCATGAAGCTAACTTTTTTTAGCTCACTTATTTTTATCCTTTTTCTAAGTTCGTGTATGTCGCCAACTGATTCCCCTCTTTATAAAGATGCATCCCAACCCATTGAAACACGCATTCAGGATTTACTTTCTAGAATGTCGGTAGATGAAAAAGCCGGACAACTCAATCAACTTAATGGGGGAAAATTTACAGGTCCTTCAGCAAATGACCCTGGACAGCAAGCTAAATTGGATTCACTCAGAGCCGGAAAGGTAGGCGCATTTTTAAATGTAGTGGGATATGAAAATATCTCAGCCGTTCAAAAAGTTGCCGTTGAAGAATCACGTTTGGGAATTCCTCTGTTGTTTGGATATGATGTTATTCATGGTTTTAGAACCATCTTCCCCATTCCACTTGCAGAATCAAGTTCCTGGAATATAGAACAAATCGAGCGAAATGCGGAAATTGCAGCATTAGAAGCTAGTTCAGCGGGTTTACAATGGACTTTCGCTCCGATGGCAGATATTAGTGCTGATATTCGTTGGGGACGTGTGATGGAAGGTGGTGGTGAAGACCCGTACTTAGCCGGACTTACAACAGCAGCGCGAGTTCGCGGTTTTCAAAAAAATCTGAATAAAGGCACTGGAGTATTGGCTACAATAAAACACTTTGCCGCTTATGGCGCTGTTGAAGCCGGTCGGGAATATGCTCATGTTGATATATCAAGAGCGAGTTTATTTAATCGCTATCTCCCACCCTATAAAGCAGGTGTTGATGCCGGTGCCAAAAGTATCATGAATGCATTTAATGTGTTGGATGGAGTTCCTGTAAGCGGGAATCGCTTCTTAAATGTTGAAATTCTTCAAAAACATTGGGGATTTGATGGTTTTTTGGTCAGTGATTGGAATTCATTTGAAGAAATGATTGCTCATGGTTTCGCAAAAAATCGCAAAGATGCTGCTCTAAAAGCTTTTAAAGGCGGTTCGATGATAGATATGTTTTCGGGTGTGAGTTCTATTCATATTCCTGAATTAGTGCGTGAAGGAACAATTTCAGAACAGGAATTAGATGATGTAATAAGTCGAATTCTGCGTGTAAAATTTGAATTGGGCTTATTTGAAAACCCCTATCGCTTTGGATCAATTCAAGCAGAAAAAACAACTATTTTCAGTGAGGCACATCGAAATGAGGCGAGGAAATCGGCACAGGAAAGCATCACTTTATTAAAAAATGAAAATGCTGCATTACCACTACAAAATTTGAATAAGCTAGCCTTAGTTGGTCGCTTAGCCGATGAAAAAGAGCATCAACTTGATTTGTGGAAGGCTACCGGATGGCATGAAGAAGTGCTTACTTTGCGAGAAGTGTTGCAAAAACAATCAACAACCGTTACCTATTCGGCTGGTTACTCATTTGATAAACCTCTCGATAACCAAGAGCTGAAAGAAGCGATTAAGCAGGCCTCACGAGCTGAAACCATTATTCTAGCTTTAGGATTGAGTGGTAAACTTGCAGGCGAAGATCGTTCACTTGCCAACCCGTCTATTCCTGAAAATCAAATCAACTTGGCTAGAGAACTCAAAAAACTCAATAAACCAATGATTGGGGTAGTGTTTGCTGGGCGGCCACTCATTCTAACTGAGCTTCTTCCGTATTTAGATGCCCTGGTTTATGCGTGGATTCCCGGCACTGAAACCGGTTCTGCTTTAGTTGATATTTTAACCGGAACCGTAAATCCGTCATCCAAAACAGTAATGAGTTTTCCTCGTTCAATCGGTCAAATACCGTTGTATTACAACTCCTACAAAACAGGCAGACCCAAACCTGTAAGCGGAGATGCCACTTGGACTTCCCGTTATCGGGATGAAGAAAATACTGCACTTTTTCCGTTTGGATTTGGACTGAGTTACACCACATTCAAGTACGGAAAACCGGAAGTATCATCAAATAGAATCACTTTAAAAGAGTCGCTAATCATTTCTGTTGAAGTGACTAATTCCGGAAAAAAGGCCGGTTATGAGATTGTTCAATTGTACATTCAAGATCATCATGCTTCTTTGGTGCGTCCAACAAAAGAACTCAAAGATTTTAAACGAATTTGGCTTGAAGTCGGCGAAACACAACGCATAACATTCACTATTACTCCTGAAAAATTGGGGTTTTATACAACTGAAGGCAGATTTGTTACTGAATCCGGTACATTTAGTGCGTTTGTTGGCACACACTCAGAAGCATTGCAAGAAATTGAATTTGAAATCATTGACTAAAACATTGAGGAAATATCATGAAAACAATCTACAAGCATAGTAAAAATATACTTTTAACAGCAATTCTCTTACTTTCCGTTTGGGCTTGTGAGTCCAAAGAATCACTTCAAGAAAAATATTCGGGTACCAAAGACTACTGGATTCCAGAAGTGAGTCAATTACTTGCTTTAGATTCGGTAGAAACCTATTCCGATGATGCTATTTTGTTCATGGGAAGTTCGAGTATTCGATTGTGGAAAACCTTACAGGATGATATGAAACCTTATGAAGCGATTCGAAGAGGTTATGGTGGCGCAAGCTACTCCGATCTAATTCACTTTACTGAAGCGATTGTTCGTCCACACCAAGTTGATGGTATTGTGATTTTTGTGGCCAATGATATACGCGCCCAACCCGATGACAAACAACCCGAGGAGGTTTTGGTTTTATTTCAGGAAGTTGTACGACTAATTCGTAAGCATCACGCTGATACACCCATTTTTTCTATCGCTGTTACCCCAACACCTTCACGTTGGGCTGCTTGGAATCAAATTGCAAAATCCAATTCTTTAATTGAAGAATACTGCAATTCGACGGATAACCTTCATTTCATCAAAACCGCGCATGGATTTATTAATACAGAGGGATTACCGGATTCGAGTTTATTTGTGCAAGATATGTTGCATCAAAATGAAAAAGGATATGCTGTTTGGTCTGGAATTATTAAAGAATCCATTCGCAGTGTGATTCCTGAACCAACTCGTTAGTAGCAAAAAAAAAGCTTCTCTGAATAAACAGAGAAGCTTTTTTAAAAAATCGGGATGATTTTAGTAGTTACGACGCTCGCGATTGTAACCGCCGCCGCCGTTACGATTGCCACCGCCATTGCGATTGCCACCGCCGAAACCGCCACGATTACCACCACCGAAGCTACCTTCAGTTTTTGGACGAGCAACAGCAACAGAAATCACTTTGCCATCATATTCAGCTTGGTTGAGTTCGTCAATAGCTTTTTGACCGGCTTCATCATTTTCCATTTCTACGAAACCGAAACCACGTGAGCGACCTGTTTCGCGGTCAGTGATAACTTTTGCAGATGTAATTGTTCCGTATTCTTGGAAGAGCTCCATTAAGTCATTGTTATCAATGGCGTAACTGAGGTTTGAGATATAAATGTTCATGAAAATAAAATATAAATTGTTGGTTGTTTTTTAGATGAAGGAGAAGTGAAACAAGACGTGCTAATAGAGCTTAAAGAATAAGACAACCAAATAGAGTTTTGCGGAATTCTGAAATCATCGAGTACAAAGGTACACAGGAAATTCTCATAAACCTAATTTATTATCCTTTCTTAATTGAAATAGATTTTTGTTTTTGCTTGATTTTTGAAATTAACTTGTTTAAGTAGTTAAGTAAATGTATGGTTCCGTCTCAGTAATCCTGTAATTCTTTGCATTCTTTTTTGGACAAGTAAGCAGATACTACCCTTTACTAAATTACGTTTCGATTTAACATTTGAAGTAACCCTAAACTTAAAAATCTAATTTCGATTGAAAACCAAAGAAATTCCATAAACGGATTTATCCTAAAAGCTCTAAATTTCCTACATATTATTAAATAACAATGAATTAAAAATACTGAAGAAGAACAGTTTCTACCACTTGGTAAATGTAGTCGGCAACGTTTGAATATATGTATAGAGCTGTGATTTCATCTGTTTATGCTCATCTTCTGATGGATGATACACACAGCCTGAAATAAAATGCCCCTCATATGAAAACGTGAATACATCAAATGCATATTCATTTTTTGCAAGTTTAGCAATTTCGGTTAGCCATTCGTTTAGAAGTTGTTTTTTTTGTCCATCTAACATTGGGCTATCGGTTAAAATAAATTTTTGGGTTTGATTTTTTTCTGATGCTAGTTTCATCAAATGTAAATACTCATCTATAAAACGTTGTTTTTGGGGCAGTTCGCGAGGTTTCTCGCCATCACCATCACTAAAATCATTGGTTCCAAGTGCCACAATAATCCAATCTGCTCGTTGAGAAAAATCCCATTTTTCGGAGGCTTCTTGTTCACTTACAAAAACAGATTCATATACTTGTTTCATTACCGGTTCGCTTTTGCGCCAATGACGAGAAACACCAATCCCAGAAACGGAGGTTAATAAGGGAATGGCATTGATTTCTTTGGCTAACAAGTAGGCATACGAACGGCTCGCAGAATGCTGGTCGAACCATTGGCCTTTGCCACAAGGAACTGTTCCATCGTAGTTGCCAAATCCGCTTGTAATTGAATCACCGATAAATTCAATCACCAAATTGATGTCGGCCTGTTCGATTTTTTCGATGTGGTTTGCCTGAA
>CAZIQX010000108.1:6370-11161 GCA_964541325.1 uncultured Chitinophagales bacterium
GCCTGAATCGAAATCAATTCAACGCTTCCCTGCCCACCTTCTGTATCATGAATTAAATCAATACGCGTATTATTTTTAGGAGCATTTAAAGCAAAAGCATAGCGCGTTTTTCCCGTTTCAGTTCTGAATCGAGTAGCTTCAGCACCATTTTCATGAATAGAGAACCAATTGTAGTTGTAGTCGGATTTTGCGCCTGTTTTTGTTGTAAAAACGATTGAATCCGACTTCACCATAAACGAAAAGGTAACCCCGCTAGCTGCAAATCGAACGGAATTTTCCGAAGTTTTTTGATGTCTTCCCGAAATAGTTATCAACTCAGACTGTGGGGAAATCAACTGTGGTTTTTCAGCGCAGGAAATTAAAAATCCCAAAAATAAAACCAGTACATACTTGTTCATAATTATCCGTTTACCCTTTGTGACACTAAATCATTTTTGCAAATTTCTTCCCACTCTTGCTGTATAAACTCAGTAATCCAATCCAAAGAAACTTGAGCCGCCTCTTTCGTTTCAAGTTCAGCAGCGAACTTTCCAAGACGTTCAAAACAAAGTGTTAAAGCTAATCCTTTTAAGGCGTGCGCAATGCGTTGTAACTCTTTGGAATTATTTGCTTGATGCGCCTCAATAATACCATGAATGTATATAGGAATTTGCGTTTGGGCTTGTGTGATGCTTAGATTCATTAAGTCTTCATTTTCCATCATTCTTTGTCGGAATGCAGCAGTATTAAAATGAAGTAATTCTTCTTTTTTCTTGGATATATCTACAAGTACATCAAGTTGTTTAAATTGATTTTGTACGATGTCGAACAACTCAGAATAATCAACGGGTTTGGTGATAAAAACATCGAGTCCGGCCTGATAGGCTTTTTCCTTTTCTTGCTGCAATGCCCCGGCAGTAAGAGCAACTATGGGTGTGTGAATCGCGCGATTTTGTTCCAATTTCCGGATGTGTCGTGTTGCTTCCAATCCATCCATCACCGGCATTTGAATGTCCATCAATATTAGGTCGATAGGATTTGCTTGATACATTTTAACCGCTTCTTGACCATTAATAGCCTCATAAATAACCACATTCTCCAACATTTTAGTAACGTAAGTACGTATCAATAAACGATTTACTTCTACATCTTCAACAATGAGAATATTAACATATCGTTTTGTTTTTAAACTTTTTGTTGTTTTTTGGATAGCCAATGTATCTGTTTGAGTATTACCAATATCTTTGTTAAATGATTGCTCAAAAACAGTTCGTATGTCATTAAATTTTACCGGCTTGTATAAACGTGAAGTGTGTTTTATTTCTTTCTCAAAAACCTCAATCTGATGAAGTTGAGCATGATTAGCCATCCAAATAACGAACAATTTTTCCTTAGCTTGCAACGCTTTAAGTGTTTGTAACCATTGTTCTTTTTGTATGTTTAAAAGGTGCATATCAAGCATCACACTATCAAATTGCTCCGATTGAAGTAGCTCAATAGCCTGTTCATTGGTCTGTGTTCTTATGCTATCAATGCCACAAATATTTAGCCCTTGCTCAAGAATATGCCCTAGCGTAGCGCTGTCTTCTACAATTAGTACACGATTGGGTTTAAACTCGTTGGCAAGTTTGCGTATTTCATATGCCTCAAATAGAACATGTATGGTGAAATAAAAACGTGAACCTTTTCCAATTTCAGATTCAAACTCAATCGAACTGCCCATCATTTGAACAAATCGGTTTGAAATAACCAAACCTAATCCCGTTCCACCAAATCGTCGGGTTGTGGATGAGTCTGCTTGTGAAAATGCCTTAAACAACTTTTCTTTTTCAGAGTCTTTTACCCCAATTCCGGTATCGCGTATCGAAATGGTGATATTCGCATGCTTTTCATTGGTTTTTTCCCAATTTACTTGAAGTTCAACTTCACCTTTTTCGGTGAATTTGATTGCGTTACCAAGTAAATTCACCAAGATTTGTTTTAAGCGAATCGGATCGGTATACACAAACTCAGGTAAATCATACGCTCTGTTCAAAATCAGTTCAATACCCTTCTGTTCGGCTTGATTAACAAACAATTCCAGGGCTTGTTCAACCAATTGAATCAGATTCACACGAACGATATCCAGTTCCAATTTTCCGGCTTCTACTTTCGAAAAATCAAGAATATCATTGATAATGGAAAGCAAAGACGTGGCCGAGGTTCTGATATTTTGTACAAATCGTTGCTGCGTTTCATTTAAGTCGGTAGAACTAAGTAGCTCATTAAATCCTACGATTCCGTTTAATGGCGTACGAATTTCATGACTCATGTTAGCCAAAAATTCCGATTTAGCTTTGTTTGCCTGAATTGCATCCGTCCGCGCTTTTTCCAGTTCATCCCGGCTTTTAACTTGTGCTGTAATATCGGATACATAACCATCAATACGAATAGGTTCGCCTATCTCATTCTTAATGACTTTCGCTTTATCGAGCACCCATTTAACCTTACCATCAGGCGTTTGTATGCGATATTGATAGGTGTAAATGCCATCTGTTTCGAGCTTTTTCCAGATAGTTTCAACCAGATATTTATCCTCCCAATAAAATGCTTTTTCCCACCAGGAAATATCCTCATACCATTTTGAAGCCGGAATTCCATACAAATCAAATGCGGATGGTGTAATGAAAAGCATTTTATAATCCGGTAAAGAGACAGACCAAACCACATCAGTCATTTCTCGAAACACACTTTCCAGTTTTTCTTCAGCTGCCTTAAGCTCGATTACGTTTTTCTTTTGTTGAGTAATATTTTGAGCAATTCCATAGAGACGAGTGGTTATACCTGCATGTTGTTCTGCATTTGCAATAACCCTTAACCAAAGTGACTCATCCCGATTTTCAGGACGATATTCAACCTCTAAGTCAAGCGGAATAGCATACTTAAGCAAATTATATAAATGTTTTTTTAAGGTATGCTGCGATTGGGGTGTAAAAAAGGTAATGAGTTCATTTGGTTTAGGGTTAAACTGATTATCCACACCAAACATTTCTCTAATCGTACTCGTTAATTCCACATGATTTTTATCAATGAGTACTTCCCAACCGCCAACTTGTGCTACTTTGCTCGTCTGATCCAATAGTTCAAAGGCTTTAACGATATTTTCTTCAGCTTTTCGCTTTTCAGTAATGTCTTGTGAAATAAAGGCATACCGTTTTTCGCCATCGGGCATCACACCTAAATAGATCAAATTGGTAGAAAATAAGAACTCTTTTGAACTCCTCTTTGGAACGATAATATGTTCGAATGTCACATTTTTCTTACCCACTTCTGACAATTTGAATTCGTAGATCCACTTTTGAATCTCCAATTTCTCAAAACCGATAGCTTTGAAGGAAAGATTGGAGACCTCACCGGAAACTCCGGTAAAATACTTTGCTGTTATGTGATTTCCTTTAATAAGTACAATATCATTATCGAGCAATTTAACCACACCCATAAGCATTGGGGCCTGATCATAGAACGTACTTAATAAAATTTGATTTTCTTGGAGTTTAAAATCATTTTCCTTGTCTTGCGTGATATCACGTAGTAACAAGAAATACCCTAACACTTCTTGTTTTTCATTTTTTATAATAGAAGTTGATACTGAAAACCATGTACGCTTACCGTTAGAATCACGAAAAAAATCAACCGATTTATTAAACTCATTTTCCTGCAAAACTTCATTGAGTTCCGGCCATTTTGTGATGAGTTCGTTATTCACTTTTTCGAGCTTGTCAGGAGATGTTACACCAAGAACTATTTCCGCTGTTTTGTTCAAGCCAACAATTTTTTTCTTATCGGCATCAACCAATATTAAACCATCACTTAGGTTTTCAAATAGAGTGCGGTAGGCAATCGGAACAATACTAAACAAATTAAATTGATGCAGACCGATGTATAAAAAGATACCTGTAAACGCAAAGCTGATTGGAATTGGGTCTAAACCTAAAGGAATTACATCAAACCAATAAAAAACATAGGCTAAATAGGGACTCGAAAAACCAAGAAAAATAATTAACACTTGCTTGTAATAGGCTTTTGCGGTAGTTCTTAAAATGTTCAAAAACAGAACCACATTCAACGATGAGATTACGATGGAATACAGATTGTGGATAAAATAAAACAAGCCTTTTTGAGTACTTAAAATGGAAACAGTACCCACATTGTTCATCTCAAAGTGCGTGTACATGAGGTTGTGCCAATCGTTTGATAAACCCAAAACCATGTGAAAAACTGGCAAAACGAGCAGAAACTGTAACTTATATTTTGCAATTTGATGTTGATATCCCGCATAACTCAAGCTGAATAACAACATAAAGGGTGATATAAATGGAGCGCCTAAATATTGCAGTTTCAAATAAAAAATCTTGGTGGCAAGATCATTAAATGATAACTCGAGCGCATAGTTGACGGAATACAAGGAACAAGCCGCCATTAATAGAACAAAGTAGATATCGCCCTTGGATTTCAGACTTTTTACCCCAACATAAAATAAAATCATCGTTACAATGCTTGCTGCAAAAACGATTAGAGGAAAAACTGAAAGTTGTAAATGAAGGAGCATACCTCAGGCTTTGAATTACATGAATATAGCTGATTTTCACAACTACTTTTCCTTTGCCTTAGAATATGTTTGTACTATACAAATCGGGTAAAAAAATAAATGGTATAGTAGCTATAATTGGATGAGAAACACTGTTTAATGATTTCACATTATCAAACAAAAAAAGCCACCTGTTTTCAGGTGGCTTTTCATCAAGTGGCGGGGACAGGATTCGAACCTGCGAC
>CAZIQX010000109.1:0-1847 GCA_964541325.1 uncultured Chitinophagales bacterium
AAACAGAATTCCGATTTGGTTATTTGGCTTTTTATATTGAAATCGCATAAAAAAATCATTCGTCTTTAACGGTTTAATAATCCTTGAATAAACTGCGAATTACCCACTTTGCATTGTGAGATCTAATCGTAAACTCATTTTGAATCTAGAAGCTGAATTTACTTTCTCGTAATCACCCCTAAAAAACCGGCTTTTTGCTCAGCTATATAAATCGGGCGTTGTTTTACCTCATCAAAAACACGACCTAAATACTGGCCAATAATTCCCAACATAAGAAGTTGTACTCCGCCAAAGAACACAATCACGCCAATCATTGAAGCCCAACCACTTGGAGGTTTTTCAAAAAAGAAAAATTTAATGAATTCAATTCCTAAATAAATAATCCCTAAAAATGCTGCAAAAAAGCCAATCCATCCGGATATTTTTAACGGTAACGAGGAAAACGAAATAAGACCATCCATAGCTAAGCCCATGAGTTTACGCAAGGAATATTTGGTCTCTCCTGCTGCACGACCTGCACGGTCATAAGGAATGCCAATTTGTTTAAAGCCGACCCATCCACGTAAACCACGCACAAAACGATTGTGTTCAGGCATTTGATTAATCCAGTGAACCACATCGCGAGTCATGAGGCAGAAATCACCGGAATCTAGCGCTAAATCAATATTAGCTACTTTTTTGAGGATGCGATAAAACAACCAATAGGCAAATTTCAATAGAAAATTTTCTTTGCGATTTTTTCGAACGGCATACACCACATGATACCCTTCGCGCACTTTGCCCATCATTTCAATGAATAATTCCGGAGGGTCTTGTAAATCGGCATCTAAAACACCCACTAAATCGGTATCTATATTGGCTAAACCGGCACTTACAGCCGTTTGGTGGCCAAAATTTCGCGATAATTTTATAGCAGCAGCAAACGAGTGTTCCTCACAAAAGTGAAACAATTGTTCCCAAGTTGAATCACGACTCCCATCATCAATAAAAACAACTTTTACGTCCATGTTTAATTGGTTTTTAAACGCCAAAAGACGCTCAAACAGCAGTGGCAATACCTGTTGCTCGTTGTAACATGGAATAACTAAACCTAGCGATTGATACATGGGATTTTCAGTTTATTTCTGTGCTTAAGTTAAGAAGTTTAAACCATCACTCAAGAATAGAATTTGTTGGCTTTTTCCACAGACGATACGAACGAATTTGTCCCATTTGTAACTGTTCTACCTGCTCAAACCCTTTACGTTGAAGTTGTTTTTCTAATTCGGTGTCAGAGGTCCAGTCTCCATTATCAATCGTAACAACCCAATCACTTTTTTCGGCTAATGTGAATGAATTCTCTTTGGGGAAGGATTGGAGTCCACGCATCGGTGTTTCAACCTGCCATTTGTAACTCCAGCGAATTGGTTTGCCTGCTTTTAAACTTAAGTAATTATCCATAGGAACGTAAACTGTCCCCGGTTCTTTTGCGAGTTTGTCGGCTAGATATTCATAATGCTTCCATTGTTGATATCGGTATTTGAAGGAATACACGATAGATGGAATATTCGGTCGTAAGGTAAACCAAAGCAGTATCACCAATCCAAATGTAGCCGTTGTTTGTTGAGGTGTTATCCAGTTTGATAATTTCCAATTTTCAGCCCAATTTTGAGCAATCACATATAAAAAAATCCAGCTCATAAAGTAAAAAAACGGTTGATAGGCATTGGCTAAGCCGCCCCCTTTAGATGCCGTTAAAACCGATGCCGGCAATGCTAAAAGCGTAACCGACAACAATAATACATAGGATTTGTCCCAAACTTTTTGAGCTAAATAAACCGGTATAGAAAGTAAAACTAACCACCAAA
>CAZIQX010000109.1:1857-2408 GCA_964541325.1 uncultured Chitinophagales bacterium
TAATAAAGGTTCCTGCCCAACGCATCCGGAATGTCCCCGGTTGTACGAATACGTAAAACCAGAGGCCATCACCCAAGAACAGCGAGAATAGCCACCAGATACCGGCAGAAAAACCCAAAAAGAAAAGGGAGAATTGCATCAATTTAATCCAATCACGTTGCAAGAGTAAGGCTAGTCCTATCCCTGCAGGAACAAATAACATGGATTGCTTCGTGGCAACAGCCAAAGCCGAACTTAGTGCTGCAAGAATCCAATACATTCGTTTTTGTTCTGTTTGAAGCGCCCAAAAAACACTGAACATCCCCAAAAAGACACTTAAACTGTCCGGTTTGGCATGCATATCGAACGTTGAAATGTTTGGATGCCATATAAAAATGGCGAAAAATGCCCATAACCATGCCTGAGGTAGGTTTTTACTATGCTGTTTGATTAACCAAACGGAACCCAACATGGCCAGGATGCTTACTAAACGAGCTGTAAGTAAGGAGTCGGGCAGAATTTGAAAAAATAGGGCTGTTACGATATGATAAAAAGGCGCGTACAAACCAGCC
>CAZIQX010000109.1:2418-3338 GCA_964541325.1 uncultured Chitinophagales bacterium
CCAGCCGGTGGTCCCACCTCTCTTGCAGGATAAAGATCCATACCTTTGGATAAGGCCCAAGCATCCATCATAACTTCAGGCTCATATTGATTAAACGGAAAGTCAATCAGCAAATAAACAGCCATTTCTGAAAGAAAATACAACACAAACAAGCCGATAGTAGCTTGCAAGCCGAGCTGAGTCCACTTGCGAAAGTGCTGTTCCATGGTTGTATTAGCTTAATTTGCCTGCTTTTTCGAGAGCTTTGGCTTCATCCCAAAATAAATCCAACTGAGGCAAATCCAATTCTTTCATGTGTTTGCCTTGTTCAGAAACTCGTTTTTCAATGTACTGAAATCGCAACTTAAATTTATTATTGGTTAAACGAAGAGCATCTTCTGCATTAATTCCTATATGACGCGCCGCATTTACCATGGCAAAAATCAAATCTCCAAATTCTTTCGTTTGTTCCTCTT
This sequence comes from uncultured Chitinophagales bacterium, assembly GCA_964541325.1. GTDB lineage: Bacteria > Bacteroidota > Rhodothermia > Balneolales > M1805 > M1805. The sequence goes on from CAZIQX010000109.1 coordinate 2,874, forward strand.
TGGATTGATGCTCAACCGTTTCTTTAAATTCGGCTAATTCCTCTTCTACTTTTAACCAACAATCAGGAAAGTTTCCCCAATCGAATCCCACACCTGAAGCTTTTTCTTGCATACGTTGCGCGCGAAGTAAACCGGGAAGTTGATTAGGCACACCATCCAAAACCGATGTTCGTCCGCCTTCTTTCATCTTGATTTGCTCCCAGTTTTTGAGTACTTCTTCGGTACCGGAAACTTTGAGTTGCTCAAATACATGTGGATGACGTCGAATCAACTTATCCTGTATGCTCCAAATCACATCTTCCATTGTAAAAGCTTGTTTTTCATTGGCCATAACGGCATGAAAAATCACATGAAGCAACAAATCGCCCAATTCTTTTTTTAATTCAGGATAGTTTTGTTGATCAATAGCATCGATAGCTTCATAAATCTCTTCAACCATCAGGTCTTTGAGCGATTCATGCGTTT
>CAZIQX010000109.1:3348-6793 GCA_964541325.1 uncultured Chitinophagales bacterium
TGCGTTTGTTCGCGATCCCACGGGCATTCTTGTCGTAAAATTTGAACAATTTCAACTAAATCGTGAAACGAATGGGTTGGTTTACGCGGTGGTTGCATAGTTCGGTTTAATCCTCAGCGGTAATTTCTTCGATTTTATTTTCTGATGAAGCCACCGCTACACAAACAGCGGCATCGCCGGTTATGTTAACAGCCGTTCGCAGCATATCCAAAATACGATCAACGCCTAAAATAAGCGCAATTCCTTCAACAGGTATATGTACAGCTTTTAAAACGATCACTAACATGATAATTCCTGCACCGGGAACACCTGCTGCACCTATAGATGCCAACGTAGCCGTTACTACGATAGTTAACTGTTGAGAAAAATCGAGCCCTAGTCCTAATGCCTGAGCAATAAATACCGCTGCAACAGCCTGATAAAGGCTTGTTCCATCCATATTTACCGTTGCACCAACCGGAAGTACAAAACTAGAAACCTCTTCATGAACCCCTAGGTTTTTCTCGACGCGTTCCATGGTTACAGGTAAAGTAGCGGCAGAGGAACTTGTACTAAAGCCCAAAAGCATGGCCGGACGAATACCTCGTAAAAACTTGGTGAACTTCATCTTACTGAACAATTTGAACACAATCTGATAGGTAACAAATAAATGCACCAACAATCCTAAAATTACCGTTAACATGTACCAACCTAAGGCTTTTAACAACGAAAATGCTTGAGAAAGGTCATTCCCGGCTAAATCCACAATGAGCGCGCTCATCAGCCCAAATACCCCAATTGGCGCTACTTTCATGATGATATCTACAATTCTTATAACAACATCGTTTAGGGAATCAAAAAAATCGATGAGTACTTTCGCTTTTTCTTTTCCAATTTGGATGATACCAATACCCAACAGAATAGCCACAAAAACAACTTGTAACATATTCGCATTGTCGGAGGCCGCAGCAAAAAAGTTACGAGGTACAATATCAACAATGGGCTGTAAAGGTCCCCGATTTAATACTTGTTCTGCGGTTTGGTTTCGTTCTGCTACATTTTCTTTGTAGGATTCTTTGAGTTGTTCGCGGGTATCTACAGGTAGCGCTTTTCCGGGTTGTAAAACATTAACAAAAGCCAAGCCAATTGAAATAGCAATAACGGTTGTAATAATGTAAATCCCAATTGTTTTACCGCCCATGCGCGATAGTTTTCGGATGTCACTTAAATTAGTAACTCCAACTATTAACGAGGCAATCACCAAAGGAACTGCAATCAACTCCAGTAAATAAACAAATATGGTTCCAAATGGTTTTATGTAATCACTTGTAAACCCGGCTAGTCCGGTTTGAGACGCCATCAAGCCCCATAACAGTCCTAAAACAAGACCAATAATGATTTGCCAATGTAATTTTTTGTACCAGGTCATTAAACTTCTTGAGTTTCTGATGGTGATTTTTTCATGATGGCATACACAATCTCACCAAAACCGGCCATGATTAGAACAGGTGCAATGTATAAGGAGATAAATCCGTCTATTTCATTTTCCATATACATCATTAAAAAACCAACTACAATTAGGGCAACACCAATACCTACTAACAGGTAATTTTGCTTGGTAAAAAGCATTTCTTTGGGTGCTGCAGATGTTTGTTTTACAGAATTTGTTCGCTTACTCATAATCAAATTAATGGTTTTTAAAAACTTGGGAATGATACAAGCCTTACCTTTGCTTTTCAAACTAAAAATGGTAAAAATTACTACTTCGTGAAAAACATCATCTTAGCCTCGCAAAGTCCGCGCAGAAAACAGCTTTTAGGTTTACTCTATCCGGAGTTTTCAATTATTCCGAGCGATTTTGATGAAGACTTGCCTTTTGATGGAAATCCCGAATGGTACGCTCAACACTTGGCGTCGGGCAAAGCAGAAACAGTGGCAAAATCCATTCAGGATGGATTGATAATCGGCGCAGATACGATTGTGGTATTGAATAACCAACTTTTGGGCAAACCCTGCAATACGGATGAAGCCATTCAGATATTGACAACCTTAAGTGGAAATACGCACACGGTTTACACAGGCGTTTGCTTACTTGAACAGGAATCCAATCAACCTGTAAAAGCACATACTTTTTCTGTAGCTACTCAGGTAACATTCAGAGATATAAGTGATGAGGAAATTCGGGCATATGTGGAAACAGGCAGCCCTATGGATAAAGCCGGCGCGTACGGCATTCAAGATGATTGGGGTGCTGTTTTTGTTTCGCACATCCAAGGTGATTATTATACTGTGGTTGGTTTTCCGTTACAATCCTTTTATTCGGCTGTAAAAGCCAACTTTCCTGAGTATCTTCCCCACGTTCATCGCATAAAATAACCAAGCTGATGCGCCAAATCTCTCTGAGCTTTCTTTTTGTTTTTCTGATGGTTTCGGCTGTTACCGGACAAGCTAATCGTGATTTTTTAATCGCTACTCAGCTTATTCGTATGCAGGATTTTGAACGAGCACAGGTTTTATTGGAAGAGTTAGTGGCAAAGGAACCGGCTAATCAGGCTTATCTGCAACAACTCACCTTATGTTATGTTAATTTAAAGGCTTACGAAAAAGGCATCGAACTTTTAAAACAACCTAAGGCTCGCATAAAAGGAAATCTTGTTTTAGAGAATGAATTGGCTTCCTTGTACCACTTCGCTGGCGATACTTCTCGTGCATTTGCTCTTTGGGATGACCTACTGAATCGAAATATTCAGAATGTGATGGCTTACCAAATGATTGCCAATTCCATGGTTGACCGCAAAGAGTTTTTAAAGGCAGCAGAAATTTTTAAAAATGGTCGCATTCGATTTAAAAATTCGTACTTATTTCTCAATGAACTGGCCAATGCCTATCTACAAGCCAATGAGTACGGTAAAGCGGTGGAAGAACTTATCATACTTTTAGAAAATAACCCCGGGCGTATTGATCAGGTTCAACGGCAATTTTCCCGTTTTAACGATGAATTTCTGCTAGATGAAGCGATTCTTGTATTAGAGGAATCCGGTTTAGATGGGTCATTTACGGATGAAAACGTGGCTCAGGCTAAACGTGAATTATTGTTATGGTTGTATTTAGAACGAGGTGTGGATAAACGAGCTATTCGGTGGGCGGAGAACATGGAAAGACGTTATCCACAAGATTATTATGTATTTAATGTAGCTCAAAATCTGGTTAGAAAAGGCTCTTATGAACTTGCTGAAGAAGCTCTGCGCTTTTACATGAAAGGAAATCAGGCGTTTATGCGTCCTTTAGCTCTCGATGCATTGGCTGATTTGTATGTAAAATGGGGCAAACATTTAGAAGAACAAGGACTGAGTGTATTAGGAAAAGCTGATTCTTTGTATCAGGCGGCTGCAACCTATTGGGAAGAAGTGTTGGAAACTTACCCTGATTATCAGGCTCAAGTACCTGCTGAATTACGTTTGATAGA
>CAZIQX010000109.1:6803-11145 GCA_964541325.1 uncultured Chitinophagales bacterium
ACGCAGGTTGTGCCTGATGAAATTGCTTTCTATGAGGGGCGATTTGAATTATTAGAGGGAAACTTCCGCGCAACACGTATTTTGTTGACCGATGCAAATCGTCTTTCAAAAAATGCCCTAATGCTTGAAAAATCGCGTTATTATTTAGCTCTAAACGATTTTTATGCCGGTGATTTTGAATTTGCTAAAATACAGTTGAAGTCAGTGGAGCGTCAGCCTACTTCTTTTTATGCCAATGATGCCCTAATTCTACGCAATCGAATCCGCAAGGGCATTGAAAAAGATTCGGTATTACCTGAGCTCGATATCTTCTCCAAAGCGGCTTTTGCGTTTTCAAGAAACGAATACCAAGCAAGCTTCGATGTATTAAGTTCAAATTTTGACGAATTAAATCAACTGCAAGATGAGGCAGCGCTACTCATCGTTGATATCTATCGAAAAACTGAACCTGAAAAAGCTTTTGAATGGATTTCGGGCTATCCTGAGTTGGAATCGTTTGAGCATTTATGGTTTCAAAAAATAAGTCTGGCTTTTGTGCTGTTTCAGAAAAAAAAGATGAATAGCTCCCAACTTGAATCACAATGTAAAGACTTTTTAAGTCGTTACCCGAATGGATTTTATGCCGAACCGGTTCGGGAAATCCTTCAACGAACCATGCAAACCTCATCCCTGTGAAAATTTTTTTAACACTTTTTATTCTATTGAGCCCTGTTTGGGTTTTTGCAGAGTATGTTCTCATTCCTATGGACGCCTCCCAGACCAATCATTTAAAGGCGTATGGTGTGGTGTTTAATCATTTAAAACAGGGAAACACTGCTAAATGGTTATTAAACTATCAGGGTGGTTCGTTTTTAATTTTAAGTGAGCCCAACCTTACGGATGCTTGTTTAGTTCGAAATATCCGATTTGAGATCATCAGTGATGCACAAGCCGGAAACCTCATCGATCAAATTGAAGCGGCTAATACCAATACATCGGTAATTAATTTGCAAAAAGCGCCGCGCATTGCGGTTTACACTCCCAAACAGAATTTGCCCTGGGATGATGCTGTAACCCTTGCACTAACCTATGCCGAGGTAGAATATGATAAAATTTGGGATGTTGAAGTGCTTGAGGGACAACTGCTTAACTACGATTGGCTGCATTTGCACCACGAAGATTTCACCGGACAACATGGAAAATTCTGGTATGCCTATCGAAATCAACCCTGGTACATTAAACAGGTCCGCGAAATGGAAGCGTTGGCTAAGTCGATGGGTTACAACAAAGTTAGTGATGAAAAGAAGGCTGTTGCACGTAAAATTCGGGATTATGTAGGCAACGGTGGTTTTTTATTTGCCATGTGTTCCGGAACGGATACATTTGATATTGCTCTTTCTGCTGAAGACGTTGACATTGCACCTACACCATTCGATGGCGACCCGATGGACCCCAATGCACAAGAAAAATTGGATTTCAGTAAAACATTTGCCTTCACTGATTTTCAAATTATTGCTAATCCCGCTGAGTACGAACACGCCAACATTGATGTACCCGTTCAATTAGACCGCGTTTCTGAAGAAATTGATTTTTTCTCCTTATTTGAGTTTTCAGCTAAATGGGATCCTGTACCTACTATGCTCACTCAGAACCATGTAACCAATATCAAAGGGTTTTATGGGCAAACTACAGCCTATCAAAAAGATAAAATTAAACCCTCTGTTGTAATTTTAGGTGAATCGCCCGGACGTAATCAAGTGAAATACATTCACGGCAACTTTGGAAAAGGTACATTTACCTTTTATGCGGGTCACGACCCCGAAGATTACACACACCGTGTAGATGATCCTCCCACCGACTTAAGTTTACACCCTAACAGTCCGGGATATCGGTTAATTTTGAATAATATCTTGTTTCCTGCTGCACAAAAGAAAAAGCGCAAGACCTAAAAAATACGATTCCACGGATTGGAACGAACATTCGATTAAGACACGTTAAGCCCCGTAAATCAAATAATTTTATCATGCTACGCATTGCCTTAAGCATCTTATTTTTGAGCCTTATGTCACAAATAACACTATCTCAAACCTATCGGGAACAACTCGAATTAGGCATAGATCAATTTTATTCCGGAAATTGGCAACAAGCCGAGCAGGTGTTTGATTCGTTAATCAAAGATGAATCGAAACAACCGGAAGCCTACTTTTTTCGCTCTATGATTCCTTTTTGGAAATACTTTTTTGGAGGAGAGTCAAAAGAAGATGCCCAACTTTTTTTAAAATGTTCGGGAAAAGCTATTCAAGTAACCGAAAATCACCTGCGCAGAAATAGCAGTGACACATCCGCAGTTTTGTTTTTATCGGGCTTACACGGTTATAGAGCACTTGTAGCAGCCGATCAGGAAGAATACAGTATTGCCATTAAGAGCGGCATGACCGGCTTTAATTACACGCGCAAAATTTTATCGATGAATGATGATAATCCTGATGCCAAAATTGGTCGGGGAATTTATTACTACATGACCGGCAGCATTCCTTCTCAGGTAAAATGGATGGCAGGTGCTTTAGGATTTGATGGTGACAAACAATGGGGATTTGATGAACTTGAAATTGCTGCAAAAAGTGCTTCACGCGTAAGCATTGATGCCAGTTTAATTCTTAGTTACTTGTATTTAAAAGAGAACAAACCTGATTTAGCCTTGCAAAGCGCAAATCGTTTGGTTCAAAAATATGACGAGAATAGCATTTTCCGGTTTTACCAAGCTCGGGCATATGAAGATTTAGGAAATTGGGAAGACGCCTTGGGAGCTTATCAAAAAGTCATTCAGATTAATGATACACAGCTTTCGGCTTTAACAAGTGACGCACAAAAACGCCTGGAATTACTCCAACCCAAGTTAGATGGCACCATGGGATCGAAGTAGAAGTCTATTTAAAAAGTGTACCCTTTACCACTTTTGTTTAAAAAAAATAGAAACATGAATTGCCTATCTTTGGTTCTTTGATAAAATTCTTAATGACAGAGTGCTTCCAATCAATTGGAAAAGTCTCGTAAACCAAAGTGTATATGACTCGTTTATTTGTTTTTTTAAGTTTGGTTTTCATACCAACTATTTCAGTTTTTGCTCAAGCTACCGACCTGTTTATCTCGGAATATGTGGAGGGGAGCGGAAATGTTAAATATCTCGAAATTTTTAATGGAACAGGCTCAGCCGTAAATCTAGCTGATTACGAAGTGCTTTTGTTTACTAATGGTTCGTCCGACCCAAGTAGTAACTCATTAACCTCAATTTCAGGCACCTTAGCACATGGTGCTGTTTTTGTAATTGCCAATTCATCCGCCGAAGTGGTTTATAACGGTGAAAAGACCTTATCCAATGTAACTTTTTTTAATGGCGACGATGCCTTAGCTATCCGCAAAAAATCCACCAATTCCTATGTGGATATTTTTGGACGTATTGGCGAAGACCCCGGTTCTGCATGGACATCAGGCGAATTAACTACTGCAAATAAAACATTACGCAGAAAATCAAACGTATCTGCTGGAATTACCACTAACCCAAGTAATGGCTTTCCAAGTCTGGCAACCGAATGGGATATATTTGATCAGGATGATATCACCGGTTTGGGTTCACACACATTCGATGTGGCTCAAAATATTGGCGAAACAAGCTTCGATTTCGATAATACCTTCTCACCTGCCAATCAAATAGAACCTTTGGATTGGACCGCTAGTGCAAAATCACTTGAAAATGGACTAGAGCTCTTCCGCTTCTTAGCTAATGAGGGAGGCGCAGACCTCAACGATCAGGACGATTTAGCAACTGAGTTTACCGGATTCAGTTTAACCTTAATGGGCGCCGAAAACATAGCGCAATTAGGCATTTATTTGAATGATGAGTTAGTAGGCAGTATCACCAATCCTGAAACGACTGCAAATGTAGAGTTAAACAACGCATCACTTGCCGATAACACGCAGGGTGTTTTTAGTTTTAAGATTTTATTAGAGGATGTGGTAACAGATAAAGCACAACTAAATGTACATATTGTTCGAGTTTCAGTTAGCGAATCAGGATCGGGATTTGTGGAACAATCAGGAGAGTTTACACTCGAAAACCCTCAGTCTAGTACACAAAATGTGCTGGAAGTAGTTGCAACCGATATGGTGAATGCTACCGTTGGAAATCAATTTGGTGTAAACAGTACGTTTGTAATTGGTGTACACGCAGTGAACGCCCTTGGAAGTATCGACTTGGATGAGTCAGCACAGGTGAGTTTACAGGTTCGAAATGGTAGTTCAGATTTGGTATTTCAGCAAGGTTCAGAAAGCAACAGTGGATTTGAGTCCGGTTTGGCAACTTGGA
>CAZIQX010000110.1:0-2570 GCA_964541325.1 uncultured Chitinophagales bacterium
ATCGCTTTTGAATACTTCCCTCTGAAGCGGAACAATCATTACAACTACTAAATAAAGCACCCATTCAGTTAGAAGGAATTCTTACTCATTTTGCCAATTCCGGAGAGCCTGGCCACGAAAGTGTTTCCAAGCAATTGGCAACCTTTAATACCATTCGAGCTTTGTTTCCCAAACATTTAATTGCTCATACAGCGAATACGGGTGCTATTGCTTTTTATCCACAAACGCATTTGGATATGATTCGAATTGGCGTTTCTTTATATGGTTATGCAGCAGGATCAATACCCATTAAAGGACTTCAAGAGGTCGCAATTTGGAAATCGACCATTATACATTCTAAACCTGTAAAAAAAGGCGAAGGAATCGGTTACTCATGGACGTTTATAGCACCTGAAGATGGATATGTCAGTATTGTTCCGGTTGGTTATGCCGATGGACTCAAGCGAGAATTAGGGAATCAAATCGTTTTTAAAGTACTTGAAGACTATTTACCCGTAGTAGGTAGAATAACCATGGATTATTCCACCATATTTTCTATCTATCCTTTAAAAATCGGTGCTGAAGTGGAAGTTATGGGCTTAGGAAACCATTCTGCTTATAAAATGGCTGAAGCTACACGAACAATACCCTACGAAATTATTACGAGTATTGGTTTAAAACGGGTGAAGCGTGTATATCACTATTGATTCACAATTTTAAAAACTTCCATATCAAAAATAAGCGTGTCATTTGCCAATTCGCTTCCGGTTCCGCCATAACCTAAATCAGGTGGAATCACAACACGGCGCTTTCCTCCTTCTTTCATTCCTTTCAAGCCTAATCGAAACCCTTCAATTAGTGAAAATCGCCCTGTTTGAGGATTGATGGATGATATATTCATCGTAGTTGGCGTAGTAAATCCATCTCTGTATGACGAATCGAAAATTTCATTATTGGTTTTTCTACCTGTGTAATGCATTTCAACAGCATCTCGTAAGGTAACGGTGAATTGACCGCTTCCAACTTCAACCTCATAGTAAATTAGCCCATTTTCCAAGGTTACTTTTGTTGACTCATCAACCACAAATGGTGGTGGAACAGTTGAAAAATCAGGCTCAACAAAAAACTGATCATCATCACAGCTGATTAGAATGAAAGCGAATAACAGAGAAATAATTTTAGTGCGATTCATGATTAAGTAATGCGTTTATTTGATTAATAAAACCTTGTTTTTCCAATTCGTGATAAACACCGGTGCCAGGGCCACGAAATCCAACGTGTACAGCTTCAATTTTATGCTGCTTATTCAGAAAAAAAGTGGTTGGAAACGAAGTTACCTCAGAAATGAAAGGCAGCAACTCCGCAGCTGCAACTTTATCGCTAGTGCCGGCAACCAAGGCTTGCCAAGGCAAGTCAAATCGTTTTTTATAACGAGACACCATTTCTGCATCAGAACTAAACTCTCCTGTGTATTCAAAAGCCAAAGCGAGTATTTGTAATTCTGTGTTTTGATAGGTCGTTAGATATAAATTCTTGAGCATTTTTGATAAATCGGCACAGTTTGGACACCATGAACCAAATAAATAAAGCACAACGGGCTTATTTTGATAGAGTTCATCGTCTAATGAAACCATTTTTCCATCTACATCAGGAAATTGAATAGAAACAGGTTTATCCGGGGAGGTAAGTTTTGCAATTTTAAACGGGTCTTGCAGGTTTTGCTTTTGTTTAATACCTGAAAACGTTTCGTGATAACTTTTGCGCGAATAAAAATCACCTTTTAAAGAACCATCCTTGAAAACTTTTCCGGAAAAACGAAAGGCATGACCACCATCAAAATCGGAAACAATAAAGCTTGAATCTGTTCTGAGAACACCTTCTAAAAAGCGATAATCACCTGTTTCTGTTAAAAATGTACCCATTAAACCAGTTTCGGTTGAACTGAAAATAGCAGTAGCCGGATAAGATGTCCCATCATCTTTCACAAAATTAACTGCCCATTCGCCATTTAAGTAGGGTTGATTTGCATGATTTGCGTATCGAACTATAGAATCAACTGCTACAGCTGAAAACGGAACAGGTTCATAAACTCCACCTGCCAATCGTTTTTCCCAACGTCCAGCTAAGTTTCCATCCTCTGAAACAGTTGCGTAGATATGTGAATCGTAATGTTCAAAACTAAATTGTATGGAATCGGATGAAATGGTTTGTATAGATGTAAACCTTGCTGTATCCGTGCCATTAACCACATATGCTGAGATAGATTCAGCGTTTTTTTTGATGAAAATCGGAAAGTTATTATCACCACCATCTGTATTTAAGGTTGCTAAATACATGGTTTTCAATCGGGTTGCGGGATTTTCTTGACGAGAACAAGAAATCAAGAAAACGACTAACAATACAAGGAGTGGTTTGAACATGCTTACTTTTTAGAATCTTTAATTAAAGACTCAATTTGACGGATATAATTTTCTGCGCCAAATTTATGCATAATTGAGCTACTAATTTGCTTTGAATCGTAGTTTTCAGGCTTATTTTGAATAAAATCGATAGCCGATAAAAGCTCGTTGACAGAAAACTTGATAAACTAC
>CAZIQX010000110.1:2580-7165 GCA_964541325.1 uncultured Chitinophagales bacterium
ACATCAAATTCACACAAAATTCCTGAATCGGCATCTACATATTGTTCTGGACCACCCGATTTAGTTGCTACTACCGGTAAACCTGATGCCAAAGCTTCTACGATTGCCATCCCAAATGTCTCTGTCCTGCTAGTGGAAATTAACCCATGATGCGTTTGCATAAGTTGAACCATTTCTTCTCTATTTGCAGATGGAATGTACCTAACGTCAGTGGCATGTTGAGGTATGCACGATTTCAAACCGTCACCAACAAGGGTAATCGGTAAATCTGGGCGTTTCAAAAGCAGCTCATTTAGCAAATCTGTACCTTTTTTAGGGTGATTATAACCAATAAAAAGCCAACGAAATGGTGAAAGAGTTTTAGGTTTGAATTGGAAGCTATCTGAGATGACGTTATCAATTTTCTTGCATTCAAAATTAAAATTTGAATGAATTAATGAAGCTAATCCAAGATTAACAGATGCAACCCAGTTACTACGATCATAAACCTTTTTCATCTCTTCAAATTGATGCTTAATCTGATCCTGTAAAAAAGAAAAATGTTCAATCACACCAAATTCAATTCCATCATTCTCACTTATTTGCAGAGCTAATTCCCCGGCAGGTAACGAACATTGTGCAATTACAAAATCAGGCTTTCCAACATTCTTTTTTACAAGATTATAGCCTTTAAATAATCGTTTTGTTATCTCACTTTGAATGCGATTGGTTTGTCGGTGAGAAAAAACCCATCCCAATTCATGAACCGTATTAACCGAATTTTTTCGAAAGTTTTCGGTACGCTGTTTTACACTTATGCGCTCCTTAAGTGATTGTACTCCAACATGTAATACCGAAACGTTGTGCTTTTTTGCCAAAGCCTCAGCATGGTCACGAAAAAAAATGCCGTGATGCGGCCTATCCTTTGTAGGATAAAATGTTGTGATGTACAGAATGTGAAGCGTATCTTCTAACATGAGTCAAAACTACCCGAAAATTTCGATTATAACACCAAATTTTAATGGTGGTGATTATTTGGAAGAAACCATTCAATCTGTACTTAATCAAGAGTACCCAAATCTTGAATACATGATTTTTGATGGCGGCTCCAAGGATAATAGTTTAGAAATCATCAAAAAATATGAATCTAAGTTGCGCTTCTGGGTTTCTGAAAAAGATAATGGTCAGGCTGATGCAATCAATAAAGGACTCAAACGAGCAACAGGAGAATGGATAGCTTTTCTTAACTCGGATGATCTTTACTGTCCGAATACTTTTTCTAGTTTGGTTTCTGCATCTATTAAAAACCCTGATAGCCGTTGGATAGTTGGAAATACCGAAATTTTTGGTTCAAATAATACTGTTTACAGAATACGATCTTTGGATATTAAAGCACATACGAAGCCTTTTCAATGGATTATTTATGATGCCGAATCCCCTCAACCTTCTACATTTTTGCATCGAGATTTAGTTTCAAGTGTTGGACTTTTTTCATCACAATTACACTATGCATTCGACACAGATTATTGGTTTCGTGCACATTTGAAAGGTTTTAAACCTTTGGGAATCAATGAAACATGGGCGCGTTTTCGGTTTCATGAACAATCAAAAACAGCAGCAAGCCGAATTCCTTTTTTAGAAGAACACCGCAAAATGCTGGAAAATCCTGATCTAGAACTCTCTGAGCGCGATTTCAAGTACATAAATTCTGCACTTAATCAGCTTGAAGCCCAGGCTAGAGTTCGTGAAGCTTTACATACTAAGAATCCCAAACAAGAACTGATAAAGGCGTTTCAGCTATCGCCCAAAATAATCACTTCTCGCATGTTTTTGGGAGCCGTTCGAAGGACTTTATTATGATAATTTTGGATAAAGACGTGTTTTACGATGCAATTATTTGTGCAAAAGACATGGAAACGTTTATTGGTGAAACGATTGAAAATCTACAATCAGCTTCACTTCCACCACAAACAATTTGGGTAATTGATGATGGTAGTTCTGACACTACGGCTACTATTGCAGCAAACTACGCCCATGTTCAGGTAATAAAGAATGGAACGAACAAAGGAAAATCGTATTCACGAAATGTAGGTATTACATCTTCGAAGGCTCCATTTATTCAACTTATTGATGCCGATGATTTAATAGCTCCGGAAAAATCAGTACAACAGATTCAGTTCTTGCTTCAAAACCCAACAATTGATGCTGTTTATGGTGATGTTCAACATTTTGTTGAAACATCCTCAGGCCGAGAATTTCGACCGATTATAAGCTATGAACACGTATCAGATATGCTGAATCAACTTATTCAAAAAAACATCTATGCTCTTCATTCCTTTTTATTTAGACGTTCCTATTTTGAAAAAGCTGGCTTATTCGATGAACGATTCGTTACATCTCAAGATCGTGAACTTTGGATTAGAGCTTTATTGAGAAATTGCAATGTGGAATATCAGCCTGGAAATTTGGCCTTTTATCGTCGTCATGCTCAATCAACTATTGCTTCTCAACAAACTCATGTTGCGTTTTACAATGCCTTGGCTGTTTCTTTACATTCTGATGAATTAGTCCGATTTAGAAATGGCATATATTTAGAAACTACCCGCAAAAGTTTGCGCATGCTTGCCCGGAATGCCAATCGATATTTACGTGATTTCGCTGAAGTTGATGAACTTATTTCTAAAGCATATCAAACCCATAAAACTCCCATCAAATTGCTTCAAAATAGCCTATATAACCTAATGGAAGCTGTTTTCGGTGCAAAAATTACAGAACGACTTTTGCGTCCAAAGTTCTGGCTAGACCATAAATTGGGCAGATATAGCGTAAAATATTAGTTTGAAGCGAAGGGTTTTTTAAAATCGAACATCTAAGGGATAACCTTTCAAATTAGACCCATAGATATATGAAAACTCCTATCCTCGCAATCACCCTTATCGCACTTGGCTTCGCTACAACCGCAACGGCACAACGTGGCGATGGACCCGGAAGACAAGAATTCCGAAAAGACATTGAAGTTCGTATCGATGACCGTTCAAACTTCGGTGAACCCGGTCAAGGTTTTGAACGCATGGCTCGTGCACTAGAACTAACCGACGATCAAAAAGCTAAAATTGAAGCTTTACAAGTTCCGCACATGAAAAAAATGCAAGCTTACAGGAATCAACTTGGCGAGAAAAAAGCTCAAGAAAGAACGCTCGTCACAGCCGATAAACCGGATTCTAAAAAAATTAACGCATTGATTGAAGATATCGGTAACATCCAAACTGAAATGAAAAAAGCTCAAGTAGCTCACCGTTTGGAAATTCGAGCTTTGTTAACCGAAAAACAGCAAGTTAAATTCGATGCTATGGCGCAACGAATGGGAAAACGCGGTCCACATGAGGCTCTCGGTTATCAACAAAATTGGAAATAAAATTAGATGGGAGTTAGTAACTGATGCTAACTCCCCGTTTTATGATGAAAGCCTTGAGCATATCGATTCCACTTTCACCAACTGACATTTGGTCAAGCCTGAATGAATCTGTAGCTTTTAGCTCTAAACACAAGGAAAATGTGAAGGACTTAGAACTTATACAGTCATTGCAAGAACAAGATGAAAAAGCGATTGTTGCTTTTGTTCAGCAATTTCAGGAGTCGGTTTTCCGCATATGCCAAAGTATTTTGTTTGATGTACAAGATGCTGAAGATGCCACACAGGAGTCACTAATGGACGCCATTTTGCATATTAATGATTTTCATGGTGATTCAAGTCTGCGAACTTGGCTATTTCGTATAGCAACTAACAGAAGTCTTCAACTTATCCGAGCAAAAAAACGCAAAAAACGTTTCGCAAATATCATTTCGCTATTTGGTAAAGAAACCGATAGCGAACCCTTGCAAATCGAAGATGTTGCTTCAAACTTAGAGCATCAACTAGAAAATAAAACACTGAGTAAGACCTTAAAAAAAGGCATTCAACAGCTACCTGAACAACAGAAAATTGCCTTTACTTTAGTTTACCTGAATGAACATAGCTATCAGGAAACAGCTGAAATCATGGAAACAACAGTCAAAGCAGTTGAATCGCTACTCTCAAGAGCAAAAAAATCATTACGTACATTTTTAGAAGGGAAAGGTTATGGAACACTTAGATAAAGCTTTATTCGCCTTAAAAGCTGAACTTCAAAACAATTCAGCTCCGGATTTAACCGGAATAATTCAACAGAAATTCGTTGCCAAAAAAACGATAAACGTGCAAAACATTAGACGCTATATGATTGCTGCTGCGTTTTTATTAGCTGCGTTTAATGGAAGTGCACTTTGGTATTTATGGTCAAATCAATCATCAGTTGAAACGACCTCTGCAATTGAAGAACTCTACACTGATGAATCCAACTGGAATACTTTTTTAACCCAAGCTGATTAATCATGTTTGAATCAAAACGCTTTTGGATGATTTCCACTTTTTCGTTGATAGGCTTAAACCTTATTGTAATTGTAGTTTTCGCCTGGATGATGAATCTTCGACCTGAACCGCGTAGAATGGATAACCTCGACCCTGTTCTTACTATTGATCGAAGACTTGAACTTACTGAAAATCAGCGCGATTCGATGACAGTTTTAT
>CAZIQX010000110.1:7175-7687 GCA_964541325.1 uncultured Chitinophagales bacterium
GAAACATTTTACGGTATGCGCAACTTGCATCAAATTTAAGATGAAAATCAACGAGAAAGATATCAGCGCATGATCGAACGGCTTGAGAAGAAATATCGAAAAAGACATCATAATAAATCATTTAACGATGAGTAATTCTCATTGTTAAAAATTCTATAGTTATCTACAAAAAAAGGCTAAGCAGATTCACTACTTAGCCTTTTATTTTGAACTGTATAACTGAAACTACTTTTTAAAGTAACATTCCCATAGGATTTTCAAGTAATCCTTTGAGTGTTTGTAAGAATTCAGCAGAAGTTGCGCCATCCACAACTCGGTGGTCGCTTGATAAAGTCACCTTCATACGTTTTCCTGGAACTACTGCGCCATCTTCAACTACAGGTATGTCACGAATAGCCCCAACAGCTAAAATACAAGCGTTAGGAGGATTGATTATGGCGGTGAATTCTTCAATGCCAAACATACCTAAGTTAGAGATAGTAAATGTACTTCCTTCCCATTCCTCAGGTGCC
>CAZIQX010000110.1:7697-10938 GCA_964541325.1 uncultured Chitinophagales bacterium
GAGTTGCTAAGTCTTTGGTTTCTTTAGAGATTTGTGAAAGTCCTTTCTGATCGGTATCACGAATTACCGGAGTTACCAAACCATCTTCAATAGCAACAGCTACAGCAACATGAACACTGTGATATTGACGAATAACATCACCCAACCAGGAAGAATTTACTTTAGGATGTTTCTTGAGAGCTACTGCAGCAGCTTTCACTACAAAATCATTAAAACTGATTTTTACATCACTAATCTTGTTGAGTTGTTCACGAATTTTTATCGCATTTTTCATATCGATATCCACAGTTTCATAGAAATGAGGATTCGTGAATTTGCTTTCAGCTAAGCGCTTAGCAATAGTTTTGCGCATTTGTGAAATCTTAGTATCGGTATAAGCCGTTTGGGAAGTGCTCAATGGTGAGGCTACCGGAGTTGGTGCTGAACTGGTTACAGATACTTGAGCAGAAGAAGGTGCAAAATTTTCTACATCGGCTTTTACAATACGACCTTCCGGACCAGAACCACTTACAGCTGTTAAATCAATACCTTTATCAGCTGCGATTTTACGAGCTAATGGTGAAGCTTTTACACGTCCGTCGTCAGAAACCGGAGCAGCAGGTGCAAGAGGTGTTGAACCGTTACTTGCGTTAATATTTCCAAGAATAGGATCTACAAAAGCTTCTTTTGGTTCTGCCTTTGGGGCTTCAGCTTTGGACTCTTCTTGTTTTGAAACAGGAGCAGGAGCGCCACCTACTAAAGAGGAAATATCTTCACCGGGTTTTCCGATAATCGCCATTTTTCCTCCGAGAGCAACTGCATCGCCTTCGTTAGCTAATAATTTTAAGATAGTACCGCCATCAAAAACTTCCACATCCATAGTGGCTTTGTCGGTTTCTACCTCTGCAATGATGTCGCCGGATTTTACAGCGTCGCCTTCTTTTACATTCCATTTTGCGATAACCCCTTCTTGCATGGTATCGCTCAATTTTGGCATTTCAATAATAATGGCCATACGAATAAAACTATTGGGTTAAATTTAATTTCTATAAAGAACTGTTTTTACAGCATCTACAACTTGTTTTGGTTGTGGAAACCATAAATCGAACAATTTCTTGCTAAATGGAGCAGGAACATCCGGTAAAGTAACACGAAGAACCGGAGCATCCAAATAATCAAACGCTTCTCGTTGAATTTGAAAGCCAATTTCTGCAGCCATACCACAGAATGGATGCGACTCATCTACCACAACAACTCGATTGGTTTTCTTTACGGATTGAATCACCAAATCAATATCAAATGGCTTCATCGTTCTTGGGTCGATTATTTCTGCTTCGATACCTTCTTTTGCTAATTCAACAGCAGCAGTTTTTGCAATATGATAAGCCTTGCCATGCGCTACAATGGTAACATCTTTACCCTCACGTTTGATTACACCTTTTCCAATTGGAATCAGGTATTCTTCATCGGGTACTTCTTGTTTGTAGCCATACATTTGCTCAGACTCATGAAAAATAACCGGATTATCATCACGAATAGCTGATTTTAATAAGCCATATGCTTCATAAGGTTCTGAAGCGTAAATAACTTTTAGCCCTGGAAAGTGAGCGTATAAACTTTCAAAAGCTACGGAGTGAGTTGCACCTAACTGACCTGCTGAGGCATTTGGACCGCGAAAAACGATGGGAATTTTCACTTGTCCACCGCTCATATAACGAATTTTTGCCGCGTGATTCAAGATTTGATCAATTGCTACTAATGCAAAGTTAAACGTCACGAATTCAACTACAGGGCGTAAACCGTTCATGGCTGCACCAACTCCTAAACCTGCAAAACCAAGTTCCGAAATCGGAGTGTCAATCACTCGTTTAAAACCAAATTCCTGAAGCATACCTTGGGTAACTTTGTACGCACCATCATATTCGGCAACTTCTTCACCCATAATGAACACACTTTCATCACGGCGCATTTCTTCACTTAATGCTCTGCGAATTGCTTCTCTAAATTGTAATTCTGCCATTGTATTATTCTCCTAAAAATCTATCGCTTAAACAGTGAATGGGAAATCGTTTTCAACATAAACATCTTCATAAAGTGCTGATGCTTCCGGAAACGGGCTATTTTCAGCAAATTCTACTGCTTCTATTACTTCCGCTTCTACTTCTTCTTCGATTTTTTCAATAACCGCTGCATCGGCAATTTTTTCTTTGAGGATGTAGGTTTTGATGCGCTCAATCGGATCTAACGATTTGAACTCGTCCATTTCCTCTTTCGAGCGATAATTTTGTGGATCTGACATTGAATGCCCACGATAACGATACGTTCTTACTTCAAGGAACCACGGATTGCTGTTTTCGCGAACATCTGCTACAACTTCTTGTAGTTTTTCAATCATAGAAAATAAATCAAGTCCATTAAGAACTGCATTTTTCATACCGTATGCATCAGCACGTTTGTAGAGCTCTCCGGCAGAGTGGCGTCCAACTGCAGTACCCATGGAATAGCCGTTATTTTCTACAACAAAAATGACGGGTAATTTCCACAATTGAGCTAAGTTAAATGATTCGTTTAAAGAACCTTGGTCAACAGCACCATCACCAAAAAATGAGACTGCTAGTCGTTTGGTATTATTGTATTTATTGGCAAATGCTAAACCTGCACCAAGTGGGATTTGCCCCCCAACGATACCATGACCACCCCAAAAATGTTTTTCAGCATCAAAAAAGTGCATCGAACCCCCTTTACCTTTAGCACAACCGGTTGCTTTGCCATACAATTCTGCCATTCCCTCTTTTGCAGTGATTCCACGGGCTATACCAACACCATGAATGCGATAACCTGAAACAATATCATCATCAGGATTTAAAACATGCTGAAAACTGGTTGAAACAGCTTCCTGACCAATATACAAGTGGCAAAATCCGCCAAATTTTCCTCGTTGATAACTTTGTGCAGCGCGTTCTTCAAATCTGCGTTGAAGGTACATCAAACGAAACATAGAAATCAGATCTTCATCGCTGATTCCTAAAGCTTTATGCTTTTTCTTGGTTGGCTTGGGTAAATCTGTGGTTTTGTAAAACACACCTGTTGGTGTGAACACAGCATCTGCAGTTGATTGACTCATAGGTACAAATGATTTAGTGTTGAATGTGCTTGCTTAAGCTTTTTAATCGCTTTCAAATTCTTGGCCAAAAATAGTGATTTGTTAAGTCCTTAAATTCAACACAATAGTTAAACAAGTGGTGCATATGCGTTTTTTTGC
>CAZIQX010000111.1:0-7905 GCA_964541325.1 uncultured Chitinophagales bacterium
ACGAACCACAAATAAATACGGGTACTTAATTATAAATTACACACCCTAAAAAACAGTGACCCTAAGTTATACAGGAGTGTACACCGGAAGTATGGCTGTTCCGCATATGATTGATCCTGAAACGGAGTACACCGTAGTTAAACAAACCCCTACTTTTTACGAGCAAAGTATTAAAGCAAATTGGCAATTTCGTATTAAAAACGGATACAAAGTGGATTGGTTTGTGGGTGTGCAAAATCTGACGAATAGTTTTCAGCGAGATTTTGATGTAGGACCCGATCGTGACCCCGCTTATGTGTACGGTCCAACCCGACCTCGAACCATTTACACAGGTTTGAAAGTTGGTTTTTAAATAAAGAAAGTTCAAGAAAGCGGCTTATTCAGATTGAATTAGCCGCTTGGCGTTATTTAAAGCTAATGTCACTTAATTGAATGCTGAACTCAATCCGTTGATTATTAGTCACATCAATCGTTTCAAATTGAATTTTCGGATCCTGTTCCCAATAGATTGAAATCAAACCAAAATGATTATCCATAACCGGACCTTCAATTCTATTTGCATTAGGAGTTGCAAAATGCCAGGTTGCCGAAAGTCCACTTGCTGTAAAATCATACAGGGGATAAGGTGCATCCTTGAATTTGGATAGTTCGGCATAATGCACATCGCCACTAATAAAAACTACTCCGTTCGCTTGGGTTTTTTCGATGAGTTCAACCATGCGTTTTTGTTCATGTGGAAAATTTGCCCAAGCTTCATAACCGTTAAATTCTATACCAAATTGGGTTCCGCTGCCGATGAGACGAATATCAGCCGGTTTTTGCAGTTGTTGTTCGAGCCAAGCCCACTGTTCTGTTCCCAACAGTGTTGAATCGGAGTTGGTATGTGGAGCATAATCAAGATGATAAAAGTAACGTCTATCATCTTCGAATTCACCATTGTATTTCTTGAGTCCGTCGCGAAACGTGCGTACATCCAACAAAATAATTTGAAGGGTCTTATCTCCAATTTGTTTTTGATAGGAGTGATAAATTCCGGGATGATTTCGGCGTTCAGAATCCTTGGGTTCATCAAAAAAATCCAGAAAAATGTCTTTAGATACCTCTTTGAGCGGATATTCTTTACCGGCATCATTCCATCCAAAATCGTGGTCGTCCCAGGTTGCTAAAATCGGGACCTGTTTTTTTAGATTTTGATAGGATTCTTTGGCAGCTAAACGAGCATATTTTTCACGCAGAACTTCAGGTTTGTAGGTATCTCCGTAGATATTATCGCCCAAAAAAATAAAGTAATCAGGTTTATAGTCGGCAATGAGATTAAAAACGGGTAATTCGCCATCATTCCATGCACATGAGCCAAATGCGATTTTGGTAATGGGCGTTGGAGAGGGTTCTGAGCAACCAACCAAAACCAATAGAACACTAAAAATGGTACTGATTTTCATAAAAACTCCGATTATTTCCAGTCAAAAATAATAAATGCAACTAAGTTGCACTATGCATATCTTTGCATTGACTTAATTCTTAGAATATGGATTTTTTAGCATTATTGATTGCGCTCACAGCAGGAAGTGTGGGAAGTGTGGCTCTGGCTTCACTTATTTTTTTGTTTCAGGATTCAAAACTCGAACGTGTGGCTACTTTACTCATGTATCTGGCCGGAGGAACCCTGTTAGGAGCGGCTTTTTTAGGCATGTTGCGCAAAGCAATAGAAAAAGCAGGTTTAGAAATGTTGGGTTTTACGCTTGCGGGAATCGTTTTTTTCTTTGTGATGGAAAAAATAATCTTGTGGCGTATTTGTCATGAAAAGGATTGTTCTCGTCATTCCCACGCAGCAGCTCCATTAATTTTAATTGGAGATGCGTTTCACAATGCAATTGATGGAATTGTTATTGCGGCTTCGTTTTTAACATCAGTGGAATTAGGCATTTTTGTTACGATTTCGGTAATGGTGCACGAAATTCCTCAAGAATTGGCTGACTTCGGAGTTTTGCTCAAAAGTGGTTATTCCAAACAAAAAGCTCTTTGGACAAATGGTTTAAGTGGAGCAACAGCCCTTGTTTTCGGGGTTACAGCATGGTTTACATTAGAATTGTTTCAAGAGTGGATACCTTATGCCTTAGCATTTTCAGCGTCGAGTTTTTTGTATATCGCCCTTGCTGATTTAATACCGGAAATGCATAAAGAAACCAAACCAAGCGAATCGATCTTGCAGCTGGGATTAATTGGAGCGGGAATTTTGCTCATTATGTTGGTTGTAGCTCACTAATGAGTTTATGAATAAGATAAATTTATCTTAAATTAATGGCTTCACTGATTAATGGAACGTATTATGAATAAATCAACTATTTACACTGCAGGCTTTCTCTTACTTTTCAATCTGTCTTGTACATCAACCAGCACAAAATCGGATATGAACCCTTTACTTCAAGCATTTGATACACCTTTTCAGGTTCCACCTTTCGACCAAATTAAGTTAGAACATTACAAACAGGCGTTTGATGAAGCCATTTTAGATCATCAAGCTGAAATTTCCGCGATTACCAATAATCCTGATGCGCCCACTTTTTCCAATACTATCGAAGCCATGGAATTTGCCGGTACAACCTTAACTCAAGTATCGCGCATCTTCTTCAATTTGAATTCGGCAAACACAAGCGATGAAATGCAGCAAATTGCGCAAGATGTGGCACCATTACTTTCTCGCCATAACGATGACATCAATTTAAATCCTAAATTATTTGCTCGGATAAAAGCCGTTTGGGAAGAGCGTGATGCCCTCAATTTAGATCCAGATCAATACAAATTACTGGATGATATGTATAAGGATTTTGTGCGTAGTGGAGCTAATCTGGATGATAAAAAGAAAGAGCAACTACGGTCTATCAATGAAAAATTATCGGTTTTAACCCTGAAATTTGGGCAAAATGTTCTAGCCGAAACCAATGCTTATCAATTAGTTATAGAAAATGAGGCTGATTTAGCGGGTTTGCCCGAATCATTGAAATTATCTGCGGCGGAAACAGCGAAGAAAAAGGGATTGGAAGGAAAATGGATCTTTACTCTCCAAAATCCTTCTGTTATGCCTTTTTTGCAATATGCAGAGAACCGTGAGCTACGCGAACAAATATGGGACGCCTATCGCAAAAGAGGTGATCAGGGAAATGAACACGATAATAATGCTATTATTACAGAAATCAGCAATTTACGTGTTCAAAGAGCGCGTCTTTTAGGTTACCGTACTCATGCTGATTACGTACTTGAGGAGTCTATGGCGAAAACGCCTGCTAATGTGATGGGTTTACTCAACGATTTATGGAAACCCGCCGTTAAAAAAGCAAAACAAGAAGCTGCTGATATGCAAAAAATGATAAAGGCTTCAAAACAGAAATTTAGCTTAGAACCATGGGATTGGCATTTTTATGCGGAACAAATTCGTAAACAACGTTATGAATTGGACGAAAGTGAACTCAGCGAATATTTCAGTTTAACCAATGTTCGTGAGGGTATTTTTTACGTGGTTAACCAATTATATGGTTTGCAGTTTAAGGCTCGTCCGGATATTCCGGTCTATCACCCTGAAGTAACGGCATACGAAGTATTGGATAAAGACGGTACTCATTTGGGAGTGTTATACATGGATTTCCATCCACGTGCCAGCAAACGAGGAGGTGCATGGATGACAAGTTATCGCTCACAAAAAGAAGTAAATGGCGTCCGAAAAGCTCCGGTTATCTCCATTGTGTGCAATTTCTCTCGTCCGGTTGGCGATAAACCCGCGTTACTTACTTTCGATGAAGTGGAGACCTTTTTCCATGAATTTGGTCATGCTTTACATGGTTTACTTTCAAATGTTCGGTATGCTAGTCAAGCAGGCACCTCTGTTCCTCGCGATTTTGTTGAGTTACCCTCACAAATCATGGAAAATTGGGCAGGCGAACCTGAAGTAATGAAAGTTTATGCCAAACACTACAAAACAGGTGAACGAATTCCAGATGCGTTGATAGAAAAACTCAAAAATAGTGGCACGTTTAATCAAGGATTTGCAACCGTGGAATATTTGGCCGCAAGTTATTTAGATATGGATTTTCACATGCAAACGCGTCCGGTTGAGGGTTCTGTAACCCAACGTGAACAAGCGGCAATGCAACGAATTGGGCTACCCAAAGAAATTATTCCACGTTATAGGAGTACCTACTTTCAACATATTTTTGCGGGCGGATATTCCTCCGGGTATTACTCTTACATTTGGTCGGGCGTTTTGGATACCGATGCCTTCGATGCTTTTAAACAAAAAGGAAATTTGTTCGATCCTGAGTTGGCAAAATCGTTTCGCGAGAATGTGTTACAAAAGGGTGGAACTGACGACCCCATGAAGTTGTATGCCTCTTTCAGAGGCAGAGAACCCAAAGTTGATGCTTTGCTCAAAAAGCGTGGGTTGGATTAATTTTTAGAAAAGGTCGGGGTAAACGCTCCGACCTTTTTTATACCTCAACACCAACAAATTCGAAACTCTTTCCATCAAATAGACCTAAATCACTCAATTTCAATTCAGGAATGACCAAAAGAGCCATAAAAGAGAGCGTCATGAAAGGGGTTTTAAGTGTGCTTCCTAATTCTTTAGCACGTTTATCAATACGAATATAAGCTTCGGCAACTTCTTCAGCAGATTGATTGGTCATAATTCCAGCGATAGGTAAGGGGAGCACATGGGTTTCATCACCATTTGCCAGAGAAATCCCACCTTTTTGTTCGATGATGAGATTTACCGCTTTGGCTAAATCTTCATCGTTTGTTCCAACGGCTACAATATTGTGACAATCGTGTGCCACTGAACCTGCAATTGCTCCTGATTTTAAACCGAAATTCTTGATAAATGCGACTGAAACCGGTGCATCTTGATAGCGATTCACTACGGCAATTTTAAGAACATCATTATCAGTTGGTGCTGATTGTAATTCTTTGGTAATCAATTGACCATCAAGGGCTTCGATTACACGTACTTTTTCTGATGTAACGGTAAGTTTAAAATCATTCGGAGTTTTTAGCGATGTATTAAACTGATTGAGTGTATTAGCATCTACTTTGGAGAGATACGATTCGCCATTTTCAGCCACAAGCTGACCCTTAATAATTGTCTTTTTGATTTGAAACGATTTTAAATCTGTGACTTCAAGAAAATCCGCTGAATCGCCAACTTGAAGCAAGCCAATCGGTAAGTTATAATGCTGAATTACATTGTGCGATGCCGCACGAAGCACATCGAACACATCGTGACCATAAGCCACTGCACGACGCACGTGATCATCAATGTGAGATTCTAGGAGGTTATCGGGGTGTTTATCATCGCAGCAAAACATGATTTGCTCAGGAAAATCCTTTAGCAATGGAATTAAGGTGTCAAAGTTTTTTGCAGCACTGCCTTCACGAATCATAATCTTGATGCCATGTTTTAATTTGGCAAGGGCTTCATCATAGAGATAACATTCGTGGTCCGTGGTGATTCCTGCATCGAAATAAAGTGGCATCTGTTCGCCCATGAGTCCGGGAGCGTGTCCGTCGATAGGTTTTTCGTGTTTTTTGGCGACTTTGAGTTTTTCGAGTACTTCAGTGTCTTTGAAAATCACACCAGGAAAGTTCATCATCTCAGAGAGATACACGATTTCATCTTTTTGGAGTAGATAAGCGATATCTTTTGCGGTGATTTCGGCTCCGGCTGTTTCAAATTTCGTAGCAGGCACACACGAAGGTGCCCCAAAGTTGAAATAAAAAGGGGAGTGTTTGGCATTTTCGAGCATGAGCTCTACACCATCGAGGCCTAATACATTCGCAATTTCGTGAGGGTCGGAAATTGTTCCAACCGTTCCGTGGGTTACAGCAATTCGGGCAAATTCGGTGGGAACAAGCATCGAGCTTTCCACATGAACATGTGCATCGATGAACCCGGGTATTAAAAAGGTATCTTGTGATTCGTTGAGTCTTTCAATGGTTGTGATGATGCCGTTTTCTAAGCTGAGTTTCGCGGGATAAATCTCTCTTTTTATGATATCGACTAGATTTCCGCTTATTTGATGGAGATGTTTCACAAGTCCGCTGTTTTGTTTGGTGTACCTACTAAAAAATAGGCAATTCAACGCTTGTAAGATGATGGAAATGATAAATTGTTATGTTGATAAGAGGAAGTCTTCAAGCGAAGCAAATTCTTGGTCATATCTGAATCGTTTGGGCATCTCTTTTAATTTAGTATGTTGTTCGAGCGCAGCGAGCATCCCGTTAGGACATATAGCGCTTTGGAATAGTGTCAAAAAAGTGGACAGTGTTTTTTAGTACTGTTTGTCCTAATTAGTCGTTATGTTGGCGAGGGCGAAGCCGAGCCTTTTCTGCATGAGGGAGTGCAGCGGTAGCCCACAGAAAGCTTTTGGGATGGTTGAAGTTCCCACGGACGAGGACGTCCGCGGGATATTGTTTGGTACAGATTTGAACGCTATTCCTGCCACACACAAAAGCTTTCGAGGACTACAAGCGGAAAGCCCGACCCGAGTGAGCGTAGCGAACGAGGGGCATGCCCAAAACATAACCTTTGGAATAATTCATCAAGTAGTGTAATATCGGTTTCAATGGTTAAATCAATGGTGGACAAATGGAATTCAGAAAAACAGCACTCAAACGTTCTCTTTTTTTATTCTTTTTAGTTTTTGGATTTGTACAACTAAGCTTAGCACAGCAAGTTAACGTTTATCTCATGCGTCACGCTGAAAAAGCGGCGGATGACCCGCGAGACCCAAGTCTCAATGAAAAAGGTGATATTCGCGCCAAACAGTTGGTTAGTTTTTTCGAGAATCAGTCATTTGATCGTTTTTTCTCTACGCCTTATAAACGCACGAAAGGAACGGTAGCCTATTTAGCTGAAAAAAATGGCAAAGAAATCACTGAATATGCGCCCACCATGCACAATGAACTGGTAAAGCAAGTTAAAGCTCTTGATGGAGAAACCGTTTTTATTGTAGGTCATTCTAACACGATTCCCGATTTGTTAAATAAGTTTACCAATTCAGATGAGTATAAAATGATTGACCACGAACGTTATGGAGATATTTGGTTGGTAACGATAGATGGAGATAAGGTGAAGGTTTATCCGTTTTATTTGAAATGATTAGTTAACGTGTAATTAACGTGTGAATATTTAAACGAATCCGCAATTTACTTTATAGCTCTTAAACAGCTTGAAATGCATTGGATTAATAAATAAAAACAAATTTCTCCATTCTCAATTGGTGTGTTGAGATAAATGTTTAAACCTAATTTTTCGGTACTAACTTTTCTGTTTTTTCTTACCAGCCACCACTAGCACCGCCGCCACCGCCGGAGAATCCACCTCCACCAGAGAAGCCGCCAAAACCGCCGCCACCTCCGAAGCCACCGCCAAAGCCACCTGAACTTCCCCATCCGGAACCCCAACCACCGCCGGGAAGAATTATGATTCCGTTAGATCCATACGTTCTGCGTTTTTTGGGACCACGACCAAAATTGTCATCGTAAGGGCCATCTTTTTTTCGAATAAAGATGTAAATAATGATGGCGATGAATAATAAAATGGGGAATAAGGAAAGGCTATCCTCAGAGCTTTTTTTACTTTTAGGTTGTACCGCTTGATATTCTCCCGATGCGTAGCGAATCATTTGATCTATAGCGCCATTTATCCCGCCAAAGAAATCTCCACGACGAAAGTTTGGGGTCATAATTTCATTTAAAATTCGATTGGCATAGATATCAGGAATAGCACCTTCGAGCCCATAGCCGACTTCAATTCGGAATTTACGGTCGTTCATGGCGATAAAAATAAGCGCTCCGTTGCGGGTGTCAGCTTGACCCACACTCCAAGTATTTAAGACCTCTAACGCAATTTCC
>CAZIQX010000111.1:7915-8376 GCA_964541325.1 uncultured Chitinophagales bacterium
TCCTCTATGGGATTTCCCTGTAATGAGGGGATTAGTAACACCGCAATTTCCGTACTTGTTGAATCGCGGTAGGCTTTTAATTTTTGATTCAAATACGATTGTTCTCTTGAATTGAGCGTATTGGTTAGGTCTGTTACGAAATTGGTGGGTTTACTTGGATAGAGGGATTGTGCTTGAATGATGGGTGTGGAGCAAACAAAAAGCATCAATAAAAAAGGGATACTGATAAAAAACTTAGTTTTGAACATGTTTTTAATTGTTGTTTTTACTGATGGAGTTCTCGAGTTCATCCACATCATTTTTTTTGAATGGAAAAAGAGTCGCCAATTTTTCGCCAATATCTTGAATAAGGGTTATAAGTCCTTGTTCAAATCTTTTTTCTTTAAAGGCCTGCACAACGGCTTGTACTTCTGTATCCCAAAAAGTTTGACCTACTTTTGAATGAATGCCTTCATCACCCC
>CAZIQX010000111.1:8386-10908 GCA_964541325.1 uncultured Chitinophagales bacterium
CAAAGCGATGTAAATGAGGACTGCATTTCTGTCTTTGGTTTTATTCATGTTCAAATCGGCAAATACACGTTTTGCGCGTTCCAACACATCACCTTTACATCGGTTTTCGAGGTGAAGCCTTATTTCGCCTGAAGTTCTTTTTTCAGCGGCTGTGATAGCATCTACCACAGCCTGTTCTTCTGAATCTGTTAAAAAGCCTTGAATAGACATCCGTTGAGTTTAAAATGATACGGTTGGTGCTTTTTCAGCGCCTTCTTCAGCACTGAAATACGCTTTTGTTTTAAAACCGGAGAAACCGGCAATCAAACTAGTTGGGAATTTCCGAACACTTGTGTTAAACTCTTTGGCAACATCGTTGTAGCGACTGCGCTCAACAGCAATTCTGTTTTCTGTTCCTTCTAATTGTGCCTGTAAATCACGGAAGTTCGCATTGGCTTTTAAATCGGGATATTTCTCAACAGTAACAAGAAGTCGAGAAAGAGCTCCACTTAATTGAGATTGAGCTTTTTGAAAGTTTTCTAGAGCTTGTGGGTCATTTAACATTTCAGGGGAAAGTTGCATACTTGTTGCCTTACTGCGAGCTTCTGTTACCGCAGTGAGTGTTTCTTGCTCAAAGTTCGCAGCACCTTTAACGGTATTTACGAGATTGGGAATAAGGTCGGCACGACGTTGATATTGAGTTTCCACTTTTGACCATGCGCTGTTTACAGCTTCTTCTTTTTCAACGAGACCATTGTTAACGCCGATTCCCCAAAATAGGATGATGAGAATAACGGCAATAGGTAGTAGTTTTTTAACCATAGAGGATTTTATCTTAATTTTAACGTTTGATTTTTCAAGTGTAGATGATAAACAACGCGCTATAACGCAATTTATCAGCTATTGTTTTAGTTTTTTTGGGATTTTAGATTAAAAGTGCATTAAAACTGATCAATGCGTTGGTTTGTCTTTCGGTGGAGCTGATGCATGAAAATCACGATAAACAACTGATGCATATTCATCCAATAATTCCAATTGGCGCATTTGATTGTTTGCTTGAATTACTATGCCAACATGATGAGGTTCATCCATTCTCCACACAATTTCTTTTGCTGAAAAAATGGTTTGATCGGGTTTTTCTTGCCGTGCCAACGATATTAAAATGCCGCTATAATCGTGGCGAACAGTTGGAAGTTGATAGGATGTTTTACGTGCAGCGGCAGTCTCAATTTTTGCCCATTCACGCCATAAGTTAATTCCTGAAGCCGCTTCAATCATCACCGCTAAGTGAGCGCCACCAACTCGGGAAGACGTTTCGAGGAAATAAAATTCTCCATCATCGTGACTTCGAATAAATTCGGTGTGTGATGCACTTGTTTTCATTCCAAAGGCTTTCATCACATCGGCGTTTAATTCAGCTAACTTTTTGGCATCGGAATCTCGTTGGTCTAATGTGATGGAACGGAAAATGCCGGCACCATGTGCTACATCAAATGGGGTGCTTAGATAGCGTGATGACCAAACGAATAAAACTTCGTTATTAAAGGTTAATGAATCGGTATGGAATACGTCGCCGGGTTTGAACTGTTCAACTAAAAATTGGTGGCGTCGGTCGCCTAAATTGTTGACGTGATGCCAAAGTTCATCTTTCGAGTGTATTTTTTTGATGCCAGCGGCAGATGCTTCAGCACGTGGTTTTAAGACCCAAGGCGCTTGTACTGTATCACAAAAACGATTGATGTCGACATTTCGAAATAACGATGTAAATGCAGGAACACGAATCCCGGCTTCGGCAGCTTTAACTCGCATAGATAGTTTATCTCGAAAATATCGTGATGTTGTGAGTCCCATTCCGGGGATGCGGAATTCTTCGCGGAAGGTGGCTGCTTTTTCCACATCGAAGTCGTCTAGGGCCACGATATAGTCAATGTCTTTTTCTCGCATAAGCCATGCTACACCTTTTACCATATTTTCTATGTTAGAAGGAGTGTTAGCATCATCATCCATATAAAAAAACTCGTCAACGGATTCGCGTGGCCACGGTTTATGTTCTAGTTTGCGATGAGTTAACAAAAAGACCGTGTTGCCTTCAGCCTTGCAAGATCTTAGAAACTCTTCCCCTTTGAAATAAAAAGAAACACACAAAAAAGTTAGCGGACGTGCACTCATAACACAGCTCGTTAAATTATGGATTGATTTTGCGAATATGCGTAAGAAATCAGCTTAAAGCAAGAAAAGAAGAGTCATTTAAAAACTTGCTTTCGATTTTTTGGAAAGACTTAAAAAATAAAGAGCTTAAGTTAATTATTCATTAAGATAGATGCGTTTTTCGAAAAAAAATGAGAAAAAAGCGCATATTTATGTTGACATGGGTCTTGGAGTACTATTATATTTGCATCGCTTTCAGCAAATCTGCTCGAAACCGATTCCTCGGTAGCTCAATGGCAGAGCATGCGGCTGTTAACCGCAGGGTTGCTGGTTCGAGTCCAGCCCGGGGAGCCAAGCCTGATTCAGAAATGAGTCAGGCTTTTTTTATATCCTAA
>CAZIQX010000112.1:0-2561 GCA_964541325.1 uncultured Chitinophagales bacterium
CCTCTAAATCCAATTATTGCCGTTTATGGCTTTCTTGTGGCGGGAGATGATGGGTTACAGATGTCACGGACGTGGACGTCCGCGACATAAAGAAATGATGTGCCACGGATGTCACGGACGTGGACGTCCGCGACATAAAAAAGACGTCCGCGATTTAAAAAGCGTCCGCGACAAAAAAGAAATCGCTTCCCCATGCCGTTTTCAGCGAAACGCACAAAAGGAACATAAGTACATAAAAAGCCTGTTTTTGACGCATAAAAAAACCTCACAAATTTGATTATTTGTGAGGTTACATCATAATGAAAAAAAAAATCAAAGTTGAGGAAGATTCTTACTTGATGCAATCAGGCTTCTTCTTCAACAATTAATACTGTGTATTTTTTTCGGTTGGCATAAATGCTCGACTCAATCCCTTGCCGAATCGAATCTATCAACGCTTGTTGATGCCAATCTTGAACGGGCATTTCCTGAACGGCTGCTTGAGTTACTCCAAAAGCGCCTTGTTTCAACTGAGAGGGCGAAATAAAACTGACGTTCGTATAATTTTTCATAAGCTACAAGGTTTAAACAGGGGTTTTCGTATCAAATAGGTCAAAATTAGCGCTGACTACGGGTCATTTTTTTAAAAGTTATGATTAGAACAACCTTTTCATGGTTTCGGTTCCGCATCACTCAACTTTTTCCGGTATAGGTTTTTGTGATAAACATTTTTTTGCCCTCAATCACCAATGAATCGTGTTTGATGTGCAAGGTTGACTGAATATGCATTCCTATACTTGGTATGATTAAGGTGCCTTTCCAACTTTTTTTATCCGTGTCTTAGTTTGTTAAGTCCAACATCGTTTTTCCAATCCACTCCCGCTTCTTTGCATCAACAATGATTCCTTTCCAGCTTGATTCACCGGTTTGGCTTATTTCAATGGTTGCGTTCATATGGTCGGCTTGCCATTTTCCGACTATGGCATTGCTGTCCGAAGCTAGGTGAAGTAGTTGTGCGATTAAGAACAATAGTATCATCATAAGATTAGGTGTATGTTGATTTCAGGTTATGTTTTTATGAAGTTTTCTTGTAACTCCATACCGCCCACGTGTTAAACAGTAATGCAAAACCTGTCATCTCGATAAAGTGAACTTTCAGGTCGGCAAAGGTGCTTCCTTTTAACACTACAAGACGCATTAAATCAATGAAATACGTTATTGGATTTGATTTGGCAATCCATTGCGCCCAAGTGGGCATGGACTCAATGGAAGTAAACATGCCACTCATCAGCAAAAAAATCATCACAAAAAAGAAAGCTAAGGACATCGCTTGCTGCTGAGTTTGTGCATAATTGGAGAGGAGTAGTCCAACCCCCAAAACAGCAATCAAATAGATGATTAAATACGAATAAATTAAGGTATAACTACCTACTGTAGTGATTCCATACACCAATCGTGCTACTAAAAACAAACCTAGAGAAAACACAAAAACGCCAATAACAAGAAATGGAATGAGTTTCGCAAGCATAAAATCGAATTTACGAATAGGTGTTACATTGATTTGCTCAATCGTTCCCACTTCTTTTTCTCTAACGATATTTAAGGCCGTCATGTATGTTCCTACCATAGTAACCAAGAAAACGAGAATTCCCGGTACCATAAAAAAATCATATTCTAAGGTTGGATTAAACCAAAACTGAGGCCTGATATCAATCTGAGCAATCACCACACTGTTTTGAGGCGAACGAAATGATGCCCGAACTTCTGCATTAAAATCCGCAATAATTTGTGATAAGTAGGCTCCTCCAACATTCGCTTTAACTCCATTAATGGCATTAATTGCTAAAAAAAGGCGATCTGTTTGTTCGCGAAAGAGTGTTTTTTCAAAATTGGAGGGGATTTCCAAAACCAAATCCGTACGATCTTCCTCAATCAAATGAAAAGCTTGTTCATACGAATAGACGGCATCCGTTAGGATGAAATACCCGCTTGACCCAATTTTTTGAATCAGACTTTGAGAGAGGGAACTTTGGTCGTTATCTACAATCGCAAGATGAATCTGCTTGATTTCGTAATCGGCAGCTAAAGGTAAAATGAGCAATTGGAGTACCGGCGCAGCGATAATCATTCTCAGCAAAACCGGATTTCTGAAAATTTGCTTGAACTCTTTCTGTAATAAAAAGGAAAGTGTTTTCATAGTCTTACATCCTGTTACGCCAGTCGAATACTAAATTTTTTCAGACTTAATGAAAGAAAGAAGAAGGTCATTCCGGCAAGAATTAAGGTTTCTTTCCAAACTGCGGTAAAGCCTAATCCTTTTATCATAATGTCTTTAATAATGATGAAATACCATTTTGCGGGTACGATATTCGAGAAATATTGTAAGGGCCAGGGCATGTTTTCAATTGGAAACATAAATCCTGAAAACAATAAGGTTGGAAGTAACATCCCCAAAAGAGAAGCTATCATTGCTACTTGTTGCGAGTTCGTTACATTCGAAATCAGTAAGCCTAATGAAAGCGCTGTAATAATGAGTAATAAACTTTCAGCGTACAACAAAACGATGCTTCCGCGTATTGGCA
>CAZIQX010000112.1:2571-4322 GCA_964541325.1 uncultured Chitinophagales bacterium
AAACTCACGCTCAATAATAGAATAATCGTTAGGTTTACAAACGATAAAACCAAATAAGGAACCGCTTTGGACAAAATGACCAAAAGAGGATTAAACGGCGAAACAAGTAATATTTCCATAGTTCCATTCTCTTTTTCTCTAACGATGGAGACAGAGGTCATTAACACAGAAATCAATGATAAAATGAGTGCCATAACACCGGGTACGAAATTGGGGGCACCTTTTAATTCCGGATTGTATAAAAAACGCATATCAACCTGAAGCTGAAAAGGAATTAGCTGTATTGCACTCATTTCCTGTTGAAAATCGCGAATGATGGCACTTGCATAGACTACCAATGTATTTGCCGTGTTGGGGTCGGAGGCATCTGCTACTAGCTGAATTTGTGTGTGATGCTCTTTTATCAGCTCTTTTTCGAAGTTTGGTGGAATGATAACAATCAATTGTATCTCACCTTCCTTAAACACTGTCTCCACCTCATCACGATGTTCCAGTACCTTTTCTAATTGAAATTGAGGAGATTGTGAAAGTTTGTGGATCAGTTGTTGGCTTGATGCATCTTTAGCATAGTCCAATACTGCGATGGACGAATCTTTTATCTCGTTGGTTAAGGCAAAACCAAATAATATAATTTGTGCAATCGGAAGACCGAATAGTAATAATAAGGTTTTATGATCCCGAAAAACGTGATAAAACTCTTTGCGCACAAAAACCAAAAACTGTTTCATCGTTAATCTCCTTTGCGAGATGCGCCACGTGCCAATTCATAAAACACTTCGTCCATGCTTGCGGCACCAAACTGTGTTTTTAGCGCTGATGGTGTATCCAAGGCTTTGATTTCACCATCAACCATCATAGAAATACGGTCGCAGTATTCGGCTTCGTCCATATAATGAGTGGTTACAAAAACGGTGATACCTTGTTCAGCAGCTTCGTAAATCAAATCCCAAAATTGACGACGAGTAATCGGGTCAACACCACCGGTTGGTTCATCTAAAAACACAATGTTGGGGTCGTGAAAAACAGCAACCGAAAACGCCAATTTTTGCTTCCATCCCAGAGGAAGCGATTTTACTAAGGTATCTGCATGATTGTCCAAGCCCAGTTTTTGTAACAAAATGCGTGCTTTTTCTTTGATTTTTGCGCGCTTCAAGCCATAAATCCCCCCAAAAAACGTGATGTTCTCCAGAACGGTCAGATCTTCGTAGAGTGAAAACTTTTGCGACATATATCCAATATTCTTTTTGATGGATTCGGTCTGTTTGTACACATCGAATCCGGCAATGCTTGCCTGCCCTGAACTAGGAATCGACAAACCACATAACATGCGCATTGCTGTGGTTTTTCCTGCGCCATTGGCTCCTAAAAAGCCAAATATTTCGCCTTTTTTTACGTCAAAACTGATGGCATTTACCGCTGTGAAATCCCCAAATCGTTTGGTTAGCTCTTTTGCTATGATTACAGATGAACTCATACTGTTAACTCCGAAGATGTTGTACTTAAGTGGATAAAACAATCTTCAATACCCGGTTGAATGGTTGTGAACTCAATATCTGGAAAATCAGTTTTAAGCTGCTGAACCATCTGTTCGTGATTAATCGTGTCGGTAAAGGTTACATGATGACTATCTCCAAAAGAATAGGCTGTTTCCACTAATGCATGGTTTCGCAAGGCTTTTAGCAACTTACTCATACCCGATGCTTTATAGGCAAATAAGGGTTTGGGGTACGATTGAATGATTCCTTGCGGAG
>CAZIQX010000112.1:4332-9202 GCA_964541325.1 uncultured Chitinophagales bacterium
ATTTTGGATCAATGCGATTTCTTCACAACGGGAGGCTTCATCCATGTAAGGAGTGGAAACCAAAATTGTGATACCCTGCTCTTTAAGACGTTTCAACATTTCCCAAAACTCTTTTCGTGAAACCGCATCCACACCTGTAGTAGGTTCATCGAGAAATAAAACACTTGGACGATGAATTAAGGCGCAGCTTAAGGCGAGTTTTTGCTTCATTCCACCTGAAAGTTTACCCGCCCTTCGATGTTTAAAGGGTTCAATTTGAACATAAATCTCTTTGATGAGATCGTAATTCTCCTGAATGGTTGTGTTAAATAATGTGGCAAAAAAATTCAGGTTTTCTTCAACGGTTAAATCCTGATACAAAGAAAATTTCCCGGGCATATACCCAACTCGTTTTCGTATTTCCTGAAAATCTTTCACCACATCAAATCCTTGTACAAAGGCCGAACCGGAGTCAGGTAAGAGAAGGGTCGTCAGAATTCGGAACAAGGAAGTTTTTCCGGCGCCATCAGGACCAATTAGCCCAAATAGTTCGCCTTGTTGCACATCAAAAGAAATATGCTTTAATGCGTTAACCGAGCCGTTGTCATACGTTTTGGTGATATGTTGAATCTGTACATCAAGCATAAACAATTACTTAAAAAGCACCTCTGCATACTGACCTATTTTGAATGTTCCATTCGGGTTGGCAACCCTAATTTTTATCGCGAACATACGACTTGCCCGTTCATCTTTGGTTTGAATGGCTTTAGGAGTGAACTCCGCTTTTTCGCTAATCCAAACCAATTCCCCATCAGTGGAAGAATATCCACCTTTGCCATCATCAACTCTAACGGTAAGGCGTTCTCCTAACTGCAAGTCCACCAATTGATTACCACTAACAAATGCTTTCAAAGTAAGCTCGTTTAAATGGGCTATTTTGTAAAGCGGTTTTCCGGGAGTAACCATCTCATAAGTTTCTACATACGTATTTAAGACTGTTCCATCAACCGGATTTACAATTCTACTTTTTGTGATTTGATCGTCAATTTGCGCTTGTTGAATACGCAACACGTCCATTTCATTATTCAAAGCTTCTACCTGCTTGCTTAAATTTGACTGTTGAGCAGACCACTGTTTTTGAAGCACATCAAGCTGAGAACGAATATCATCTACCTGCTTTTGGGTAGCGGCATTGCCGAAGTGCAATTTTTCCAGACGCTGTTCTTCATGTTTTGCATGTGCAATTTGCTCTTTTAGAGGCTCTAATTGTAACCCAATATTGGGTTTTTTACTTTCAATAACGTTTAGTTGAGCTCTGATTTGCTGTTTTTTTAAGCTAAGTTGTGTGGTATCAATCCATCCTAAAGCCTCACCTGCTTGCAACCATTGCCCTTCGTTAACGGAAAACGCCTTTAGCACACCTGCCGCTTCTGCTGAAATAATGATTTCGTTGGCTTCAAAATTACCGCTAGCATCAAACGCTTTTTCGTCGGAACCGCATGAGTACAGAATAAGCGCAACAAATGGTAAGAGTATATTTCGTGTTTTCATGATTCTTAGATTTAATTTCCAGCTGTTAATTTTCGGTTGTATTGGGTCATCAACCACTGCATTTCGTGAATCAGACTATTCTGACGAGCTTTTTCTTCAGCATGCACATACGTTAGAAACTCTGTACTGCTTATGCTTCCATTTTCCAATTGAATCTGAGCCGTTTGTTTTAATTTTTCGCGTAAAACTACTAAGGCAAGATCAGATTCAGCCATGCGTTTCCACTTTTCCAACTCACTATCATGCTGCGTTAATTGCAAATTCGTGTTAAACAAAAACGTGTTTTTTTGCGCTTCTAGGCGTTTTTGTTGGATTCCAATCGTTTTTTGTTCTTTTCCTTGCGTATAAAATGCACTCATATTCCATTGCAGACGCAGACCGCCGATGTAGTAAAAAGCCATCTCATTATCCAACATATTTAAAGCAGGACGCCCCACACCGGATTGCAGAAAAACACTTAAACGTGGCATGGTTTTTATTTTAGTCAATGCTGATTGGGATTCTAACCGATTCCAGGAAGCCTGAAAAACACGTAACTCAGGGCGCAGAATTTCAGCATGTTGAAAACGTAAAAAAGCGGGTTTTTCAAAGGTTGCTTGTTGATCAAGTTCTTTTTGTGTAAAGGCGGTAAACCACTCTCGGTAAACCTGCAAACCTGCTTCCGTTTCTATTCGTTTTTGATAAATGGAAAGCAACTCGGCACGAATAACATCTTCTGAACCCGGGAGTGCAACGCCGTTTTTTACGGCAACTTGAGTCGTCTCAAAAGCAGTTTGTAGATCTTTTTGGATGATATCCAGCAAAATTAATTGCTCCTGAATGAGCAGGATTCCAAAATACACCTGTTGAACCCGTTGCTTGAGAGCGTATAAATCTACTTCATGTTTTGAAAGTTCGGCTTCAGATTCTGCTTGAACACGCTTTTTTTGGCGGGAATTGGTGTATAGATCCGTAAGCGATTGCGAAATTTCTCCATACAATCGGTATTGGTCTTTGCTGATTTGAGGTGGCGAAAAACCGGGCACAGGAATCGAAAGGGCGGTTACATCACTTTGATACGTAGCCTGACCAACCACGATAACTTGTGGCCAAACTCCGCGACTCACATTTTCTAACGAAAGCTGTTCAGCTTGTTGAATAAGTGCTCTTTCATGCGTTAGTGGATAAGCACGCTCAGCCCAAACAAGTGCTGAATCGAGCGAAACCTGTTGTACGACTTGCGCATTCAGTTCAGCTGTGAAAAAAGCGATTAGCAGTAGTACTAATTTTGGGTTAATCAGCTTGTTTATCATTTCGTTTTAAACATTTGATTAATTGTGATTCAAAAAAAGGCTAAGCCTCTTTTGGGGTTAAAAAAAGCATCTTTTTCACCCACTGCGGAATAAGATGCTTTCGCTCTTCCATCAATTCAAGATATTGTTCCTGATTTAACTCGCCTAGTTTTTTCACCATCGGAGAGGCAACGAAGGGAAAAACAATCAAGCTCATCAGGCTCATGATAAACTGCAAAGGATGAATTGGATATACCAAACCTTGTTGCACGGCTTCATTAAACTGCCTCATAAATGAAGATTGCATTACCATTTGCTTAATGGAAAATTGCTCGAGTAAAACATCAGTGTTTTGTTGCAATTCGCCTAAGACGAAAATGGGCAAGTTGGGATTTTCTTGCAATAAACTGATGTATCTCTCTGTAAGCAGACTGATTTTTTCTTCGAGACTTAAGCTATCATCATTAAAAACAATACCAATCGATTTAACAAACGTTGCCATCGATTCGACCATAATCAGTTTGAACAACTTTTCCTTACTGCGAAAATAGTAATTCAATAACGCCAGATTGATGCCTGCTTCTTCAGCAATATCACGAGTTCGTGTGGCAGCAAACCCTTTCCGATGAAAAACCACTCGAGCCGCCTCTTTGATTTTTTCTTCTGTAGAAAGGTCTTGTTCGTTTTTATTGTTTGATGTTTCCATAGGATTTTACTTTCAGAGATAAGATAATTCAATCAAACTATTTAAACAAGATTTTTAATCATTTGATTAATATATTTGTTAAAAATTTACCTTCAATAATCTCAAAAACACCTCATTCATTACTCTTTCATACATCAGAAAGTAGAATTAATACAAAAAACCAAACAACCAAAGTGGAATCTTTTGTGCAAAACCATGCACAATTCCATCGGATGCTACAAAAGACTGTTCCACATCTTGAATCTGATTAAACCCTTTATCCTTCCCACCCACTTCGAATGTCAGCGTATCATTTACAAGAAAATCTCCTTTGGACGAATAACTAACACGATTTCCTGCTGCTTCAATTTGATTCATAAAAAAGGTTTCGCGCAAATTGCCAACATTGGGCGATTCCTGGGATAGCGCATGAATCAAATTTGGGTTACGTAGATATAATTTCTCTGGTTTATTCAACAAAGAAACACCCTTTGTAGAAGATCTTAATGCATAGATGAGTTTAGCTTGCTCAAGGATATAAAAGTACTCCAACACATTATTTCGTGAGGTTTCTAATTGCTTTGCAAGCTTACTAACATTTGGAATAAATGGAACAGACCGAGAAATGATAAACAACAATCGCTTAATTTTATGAAGAGTTGTTGTTGTAACCGCTTGCATTTCAGGCAAATCGTAGTCGATAATCACGTTTATCAGTTGATTAATCTTTACTTGATAATCACCTTTTCCTTCAACTACAAAAGGATACGAACCAAACGCTGAGTAATCATTAAACCACAATAAGGGAGATTTCAATTGTTCTTCTAAGTCTTGTGATAGTACAGTATGATGGCTTAATACATCCTGCAACGAGTAATAACTCAGCGACCTTTTTTCTGTAAGCGAGATGTACTCTCGAAGTGAAAGCTCATTTAAGGTGTAAAAAACCAATCTCCTGCTTAAGTCAGCTTGTGCTTTTTGCAAGGCTAACACAGACGAACCCGAAACAACGATTTTTAAATCAATATAAAAATCATAAAAGTTTTTTACTTCTTGCTGCCACGTTGGGTATTTATGCACTTCATCTAAAAACAAATATCGGCCACCAAGCTTATAAAACTGATCTACTACATCTGATAAAGTATTTTCTGTGAAAAACAGGTCATCCATTGAGAAGTATATGGTTTTATCTAGTGGCAATGACTTTTTGATGTATTGCAGCATCAAGGTTGATTTGCCTGTTCCTCGTCCCCCAAGAATAGCGATGCCTCTGCTATCCCAATTTATTTGGTCATACTTGCTACGAACAAACGTGGTTTTGACCTGTGATAATAAGCTCCGGTATTTTTCTATGAGTTGTTCCATAAATAAAAGATAACCTATT
>CAZIQX010000112.1:9212-10527 GCA_964541325.1 uncultured Chitinophagales bacterium
AACAAAAATGTATCACGTGCGATACACTTTTTATTATGATTTGTATCATGCACGATACAGTTTTAGCTCTAAATCGTATCACGTGCGATACACTTTCTACATATAAACCTACATTTTCAGCTTGGAAACGACACTACGTGTTCATCAAATACACATTAAAAGCATAGCGTTGTTTTGAGTTGGCAAATAGAAGCTAAGGCGAACATAAACGTAGAAGAGAAACAGCCTCAACTACGCCAATTTGGGCAGGATATAAAACATTGAAGCTAAGACAAGACAGGCCAAAAAAAACCATAAAGAATCCCGAATCGGCGTAATGGGCAATTTGAATGTAGCTTTCTGTGCTTCCCAAAGTTTTAAAGCATCCGCGTCATTTTTTTGGAGAGCTTCGATGTGTTCCGCCACATCAGGCAGTTGTTTTTTGATGCGTTCCAGCATGTGCGCCTCACTCCGTTTGTCTGTTATCAACAAATAGTGAAAAACTACCCAAGAAGCCGGAATAAACACGAGCATGATGTTCAGCCAATTAAATCCCGGAGATAGAAAACGCCCTGTTACTTCGATGAACATGCCCAATGAGGCAATGCGAATTAATCCCGCCAAAGACACAATCCACTGAAATTGTTTGATTTTGGTATGTAAATCGTGAGTAAAAGCCATCTGTATTAATTTGCCCGAATATACGGATTAAATCAGTGCCTTAAGGGTTTGGGAATTCCAAAATACCATCTCAAATCTCCGTATCTTTCGTATCCTTTTGTATTTAACGCAAATTTTCGCCGTGCAGGAACACCTTTTTGAACCCATACCTTTTAAACAAATCGTGGAAGGACTCATTTTTGCGAGTCGGGAACCGGTTAGTCTGGAACAAATTGTTCAGGCATTGATAGCGGTTAACCCTGATATGAGTGTGTTTGAATCGGAAATTCCAGCCGTTATCGACGAATTAAATGGCGATTATCAGCTGCAAGGCAGAAGTTTTCGCATCGTTCAACGAGGAGGTGGATTTACCTTTAAAACCGATGAGCGTCTTCACAAATGGCTGCAACATATTCAGCACGATAATGCCAATCGAAAACTTACGCAATCAGCTATTGAAACTCTGGCTATTGTGGCGTACAAACAGCCTATCACCAAACCCGTAGTTGATTCCATCCGCGGAGTTGATTCAGGGCATATGGTGCGTCAATTGCTAGAAAAAGGTCTTATCGAGGTTGCCGGTCGCGCAGACACCCCCGGTCGCCCCCTTTTATACAAAACTTCTCCTCTTTTTTTATGGGTAAAAAATAAAATCAAACAAAATTATTTTGGTAAA
>CAZIQX010000112.1:10537-10863 GCA_964541325.1 uncultured Chitinophagales bacterium
CGCATTTTGGGCTACACAGCATGGAAGATTTGCCCAAACCACGCGAAATTGATGAAATTCTGAAAGACGACGACATGGCCGAACATCGTCAAATCATGCTGGAACTCAAGGCCGAACTCTACTCAAAACCATCTACACATTCTTAACCAAATCATGGCATATCGTCCTAAATTAAGCAAAACGGCTTCCGAACGTTCCGCAACTCCTGCAAAAACCGAGTTTAAAATAACCACATCTACTGTTAAATCACCCAAGGCTTCGCGCCCAAAGGGGAAAAAACGGGTCTTACAAGCTAAACCTGAAAAGAACGAAAATGAAACCATTCG
>CAZIQX010000113.1:0-1982 GCA_964541325.1 uncultured Chitinophagales bacterium
ATCTAATGATTTAATTAGAATCGTTTTGGTTTCATTGGAAGAAATCAACACAGCCACGATGGAAAGTAAATTTCACCCGGGTTTATTCATTTGCGGTGAATTGGTGGATGTTTTTGGACGAATAGGCGGTTTTAATATTTATTGGGCAAGGGTGAGCGGAAGGTTAGCCGGAAAAAGCTGATAGTAGATTTATTGGTAATTATTCAATCCATCTCAGCCCATTTTAGTGGTGTTTAACCAAATAAAGTTGAAGCTTAGTATTTTGTTAATCATAAAACTAAAGCACACATGAAAACACACCAATACACTTCGCAAATCACTTGGACCGGTAACAAGGGTGAAGGAACTAGTTCCTATAAAGCTTATGAGCGCTCGCATCAGATTTTAGTACCCGGTAAAACTCCGATTGAAGCCAGCTCTGACCCGGCATTTCGAGGCGATAAAACAAAAATGAATCCCGAAGAATTATTAGTTTCGGCCGTTTCGAGTTGCCACATGTTGTGGTTTTTGCATTTATGCGCTGTTCAGGGAATAGTGGTTACCGCTTATCGTGATAATCCGGAAGGAATCATGATTGAAGAAATTGACGGAAGCGGGTACTTCAAAGAAATCATACTTAAGCCCGAAATTGAAATCGAAAATGAACAGCATCGGGCTTTGTTGCCAGCTATTCATGAATTAGCTCACAGTAAGTGTTTTATTGCTAATAGTTTAAATTGCCCGGTTCGCATTTTGTAATTCAAGAGAGTTTCTGCATATTCGTGGTAACTGTCAACCTATTGAGCTTTGTATGAATTCGTTTTTGAGAACCCTGCATTATATCAGTTACGGTAAGTTTATATTTTTATTGATTGGAATTTATTATGTCTATTATCCCTTTTTTGATAAATCCGTCAATCAAATCGACTTTATTGGCATGGGACTTATTTTTATCGGGATAGGTTTGTCATTCGATGCACTTCGTGACACCAATGTAGTTGATCCCTTTAGTAAGAAATTGTATCAAAAACCCAAGTTACTCATGAGTTTTGTAATTGTATTTCTAGTCATTTTTTTCGGTTTACTTGGTTTCAGCTTTTATTTGATAAACGTTGTTGAAAACGAATCACTTCAAAATATTGCAGTGGGATTAATTTGTACCTGTTTGGGTGGAATTTCATTGGTTCGACAAATGATTGAAACTTCGAGGAAGATTCAAAGAGGGGAGATTGGATAACAAAAAAGCCCCGCAGCAATCACCACGGGGCTTTCCTCTCCTAAGAGTTGAGCGTAATTAAATACGTGCTTTACGATTTAGCTCACCTAAACGACCGGAATATTCCGAACGGGAAGCGTAAATCGATTTAATGCGTCCAATCTGACGTAAACGCTGCTCAGCCAATTCGTTAGAAGCTACATAAGTTGGTACATTATGCATTTCTGAGTAGCTGATGATATTCGCAATCACATCATAAATTCGGCTTGCTTGTTCGTGTGCACGTTCCTGATTATAACCTTCCAATTCGTTGGCTACGTTAATCAATCCGCCTGCGTTAATTACATAGTCCGGTGCGTATAAAATACCTCGGTCAATTAACATTTGCCCGTGAACGGTTTCATCATCCAACTGATTATTGGAACAGCCTGCCACGATTGCGCATTTTAATTGTGGAATGGTTTCAGAGTTTAAAATTCCGCCTAAGGCGCATGGACTGAAAATATCTACATCGAGGCTATAAATATCTTCCGGATTTACAACGGTTACGCCGAAATCATCCACAAATCGTTTTAATTTCTCAGGGAAAATATCCGTGATGAATACTTTTGCACCGTCTTGTACCAACAATTTTACTAAGTAGTAGCTCACATGACCCGCACCTTGAACGGAAATCTTTTTCCCGGCCAATGAATCGGAGCCGTACACACGTTTTGCACAGGCTTTCATACCCATGAATGTACCTAATGCTGTAACCGAAGAAGGGTCACCTGAACCACCTAAAGCA
>CAZIQX010000113.1:1992-5152 GCA_964541325.1 uncultured Chitinophagales bacterium
AAATTCCGGTTACATATTTGGTTTCCATGCGAACCCATTCCATATCACGCACTTCGATTCCCACGTCTTCGGCAGTGATGTAGCGTCCGCCAAGACCTTCCACAAAACGACCATAGGTACGGAACAGCGCTTCAGTTTTTTCCTTTTTGGGATTGCCGATGATAACCGCTTTACCGCCACCGAGATTTAGACCGGCAACAGCAGCTTTGTAGGTCATACCACGAGAAAGACGTAGCACATCGCGTAAAGCTTCCTGTTCGTTTTTGTACATCCACA
Source organism: uncultured Chitinophagales bacterium (assembly GCA_964541325.1). Taxonomy (GTDB): domain Bacteria; phylum Bacteroidota; class Rhodothermia; order Balneolales; family M1805; genus M1805. The sequence continues at coordinate 2,269 of CAZIQX010000113.1, forward strand.
TACGAGTACCGCCCAAAGCAGGTCCTAAAGTGGTATTGTGAATGGCGATAATGGCCTTTAAGCCTACTTTAGGATCGGAGCATATAATAACCTGCTCGTGGTTTTTATGTTCTATCTGACTGAAAAGAGAGAAGTTAGAGTCAATTTCTTGTTCGATAACCGGAATTGTTTCCATAAGTCTTTCTAAGTGAGGGTTAATACAGCCCAAAAATACGCAAAAAAGCGCTTCCAAGCGAGTGCAAGTCCATGACTCGGAGGGGATTATTTATGCTTGAATTTATCGAGTAATTCATAAGCGGCTTGTACGGGAGTTTTTTTTAAGCTTGTTATTTCTTCTTCTAACTTTTGAATACTATTTTCCTTTTTTGATAAACCCCACAACTGACGAATTAATTCATCCTCCGCTAATCGTTTAAACCAATTCAAGCGTTGTTCGGCTCGGGTTTTTTCAAACAGTCCTGTTAATTTTATTTGGTTTATGAATGTGTTAATGCCTTCCCAAACGGTATCAATTCCTCGATTTTCAAGAGCGCTACAACTCAAAATCTGCACATCCACGCCCTTATACTTAGGTTGCAATAAATGAAACGCATTTTGATACTCGTTTTTTGCTCGTTCAGCCAATTTCTGTTGATCGCCATCCGCTTTGTTAATCACCAACATATCTGTGATTTCCAGAATACCGCGCTTAATTCCTTGCAGTGAATCACCCGCACCGGGTAACATCAACACCATAAAACAATCCACCATCGAGGCCACTTCATACTCACTTTGACCCACGCCCACAGTTTCCACTAAAATAACATCGTAACCGGCAGCCTCACAAAGAGTTATCGTTTCGCGTGTTCGTTTGGCAACACCCCCTAAAGTACCCGAAGTTGGAGAAGGACGAATAAAAGCTTCGTCACGAGTAGCCAAGGTTTCCATGCGTGTTTTATCTCCCAAAATACTGCCTCCTGTTGTGGGCGAACTTGGGTCAACGGCTAACACAGCCACCTTTTTACCTAGATTGATGATGTGATTTCCAAGCGCTTCAATAAACGTACTCTTTCCAACGCCCGGAACACCCGAAATTCCAATTCGAATCGTATTACGCTCCGCTTGAAGTCCGTTTAATAACTCCTGTGCCGGTGCTTCGTCCTCTTCGCGACTACTTTCAATCAGCGTGATTCCTTTAGCTAAAGCTCGCCGGTTGCCGGATTGGATAAGAGAAGTAAGTTGGTCGATCTTCACTATGGTTTGCATTTAAAAAAGGCGTTCATCGAACACCTTTTCTGTTTAAGCTAGATGTTTGCCTTTTATGGCATCAATTACTTTGCTTGCGGCCTCGGGAATGTTGGTACCCGGACCAAAAATGGCACTCACTCCTTTTTCAAACAAGAATTCGTAGTCCTGAACAGGAATCACTCCGCCGGCAACAACAACAATATCATCGGCGCCTTCTGCTTTGAGAAGTTCGATTAATTTTGGCACTAAGGTTTTGTGTCCGGCAGCCAAACTCGAGGCGCCAATTACATGCACATCGTTTTCAATCGCCATTTTTACCACTTCTTCAGGAGTAGAAAACAACGGACCCACATCCACATCAAAACCCATATCTGCAAAAGCTGTTGCTACCACTTTAGCGCCGCGGTCGTGACCATCCTGACCCATTTTCACCACCAAAATTCGTGGTCGACGTCCTTCCTCTTCGGCAAATTGTTCAATCTTCTCTTTGATATGCATATAGGTTTCGTTTCCGGAATACACACTTTCGTACACCCCTTGAATGGTTTGATTTTCGGCACGGTGACGCCCAAATATGTCTTCCATCGCAGAAGAAATTTCACCAACTGTGGCACGTAAACGGGTTGCTTCAACAGCTAAATCTAGCAAATTGCCTTCTCCGGTTTTGCACACTTCGCGAATAGCATTTAATGCCGCTTGAACTTTGGCTTCATCACGTTCCGCTTTAATTTGGTTGATGCGTTCGATTTGTTTTTCCCGAACTTGCTTATTGTCAATATCTAGTATCTCTACAGTTTCTTCATTTCCCAATTTGTACTTATTTACACCAACAATAGTAAGGTCACCTTTATCAATGCGTGCTTGTTTTTTTGCTGAGGATTCCTCGATCAAGCGTTTGGGGTACCCTTGCTCAATGGCTTTGGCCATGCCACCCATTTCATCAACGGTGCGGATAATTCCTCGTGCTTTTTCAGCTAAATCGTGTGTTAGAGATTCAACTGCATATGAACCGGCAAACGGGTCAATCGTGTGGGTGATATCGGTCTCTTCAGCAATAATAATTTGTGTATTTCTAGCCACTCGTGATGATGTTGCCGTTGGCAATGAAATCGCTTCATCATACGAATTGGTATGCAAAGATTGTGTTCCGCCAAGAACCGCAGCCATCGCTTCAATTGTGGTACGAATCACATTGTTTAAAGGATCTTGAGCTGTGAGCGACCAACCCGATGTCTGACAATGGGTTCGTAACATCAACGATTTTTCATCTGTCGGGGCAAAACGCTCTTTCATGAGTTCGGCCCACAATAAACGAGCTGCACGCAGTTTGCTTACTTCCATCAAAAAGTTCATGCCAATCGCAAAAAAGAACGACAAACGAGGAGCGAAATCATCTACATTGAGACCTTTTTCAACGGCTGTTTCAACGTATTCGAGTCCGTCTGCCAAGGTGAACGCCAATTCAATCGCACTATCGGCACCGGCTTCCTGCATGTGATATCCAGAAATGGATATCGAGTTGAATTTCGGCATGAATTTGCTCGTGTATTCAATGATATCAGCTACAATTCGCATGGATGGAGCAGGTGGATAAATGTAGGTGTTGCGAACCATGAACTCCTTCAAAATGTCGTTCTGAATGGTTCCGCTGAGTTGT
>CAZIQX010000113.1:5162-10850 GCA_964541325.1 uncultured Chitinophagales bacterium
TTGTCCAGCAGCTAAGTTCTTGCGGTAAAATGCGTTTGACTCTTCAGCTGTAGAAAATCCGGCATATTGACGAATGGTCCAGGGGCGTTGTGTGTACATGGTTGGATAGGGGCCACGAGTAAAAGGGAAAACACCGGGATACGATTCTTCAATACCTCTCTTTTTTAAATCACCGGAATCGTATAGTGCTTGAATCGTGATGCCTTCAGCAGAAGTGCGATTCAGGGAATCGGTTGATTTTCCTTTTAATGCTTTAGAAGCTTCATTTTCCCAGGATTTTTTTAAGTCAGACATAGCCACCTCTGTGTTTAAAAAGCGATTTTCTGTGTAAAAATAGCCAAAAAATCACTCAATTAAGAATACTCTAACCCATGAAGAGCTCAAATACATTCCGTTTAGATACAAAAGTAAAATCTAAATCAAAACAAGTTACTTTCAGTAGAAGCCATAAAAAGCAAAATGAGGTAATACTTAACTATTTGGGGGATTCTACTACAAAAATTACGTGATAAATTAGAATCGTTTTGCCGGATTAGTTTTTGATAAACAGCTAAATAATTTTGAAAGCAACCACTTAGAACTTTTCTGAGCGAATAACCTCAACTTGATGTTTATAAATAATCAGAGCGTGGTTTTTCAGGTATTTCTCTTTTATTTGCCTGAAAATTTCTTGGGCAACGGCCTCGCCAACAATAGATTCAATTTTTACAAATTCACCTTCCCAATCAGTACCGTGAATGGTTGTTGTTCCTTCTCCGTTTACACTAAAAAATGTGTATTCCTGAGCCCCTGCTTTTTGAATGATATCTAAGAGTTTGTCTTTAAGAGTGGGCTCGGCAATGATTCCGACTAAGTATAAGTTTCTGAATGTCATAGGAGTGAATGTATAAAATCTGCAACTAGTCTGTAAAGTGGAATTCCAAGGGTTAAATTAAATGGGAAAGTAATTCCAAGTGAAGCGGTTAAATAGAACGTAGGATTTGCCTCAGGGAGTGCTAAACGAACAGCTGCTGGTGCTGCGATGTAACTTGCAGAACCGGTTATCGCCCCAAAAACAGCTGCACCTGAAGGACTCATGCCAATTAAAACAGCTAATGCAGCTCCAATGCTTCCGTGCAGAATTGCAATGCCAATACCGAACAAAACCAACGGAAAGCCAACTTTTTTTAGGTCTCGCAAACGTTTTGCGGCAACCATACCAAGCTCTAGCAAGAATATCACTAATGCACCTTTAAATCCGCCAACAAAAAAGTTTGAAATTTCACTCCATGCTTTTGGATCGCTTATGTAGCCAATCACCATACCGCCCAATAATAAAATCATACTTGAACTTGATGCAATTTCTTTAACTACATGGCCAATAGGTGTTTTTTCACTGCCAAAACGTTGGGCTAATAATAAAGCAGTGATGATTCCCGGAACCTCCATAATAGCCATTAAACCCGGTAAATAACCTTCTGGTGTATCGCCACTTAAAGAAGCATAACTCCAAGATGCAACAAAAGTAACAGCTGAAATGGATCCATAGTGGGCTGCAATAGCAGCAGAGTTGGTAACATCAAGTTTCAAAAACTTTCTTAATACGGAATAACTGGAAATAGGTGTTAAAATGCCAATTACCAATGTTAACAGTACTGGAAGTATGAGGCTAACTAAACCTGCATCCCGAATGGCTACGCCACCTTTAAGCCCAATCGTAAGAAGAAGGTAAATGGAGATGAACTTGTAAATTTGAGGCGGGATTTCTAAATCACTTTTTACTCGAGTGGCAATAACCCCAAGACCAAAAGCTAAAACAATGGGGGAAAGAAGGTTGCTTAATACTAAATCCATGCATATCTATTTTTGACATGCAAGATTAGCAGAATTAATCATAAATAAAAAATTAATATCAATCTATTATATATAAATATTTATTTATGGTTTATAGAAATGGTAAATCAATTGTACTTCTACTCCAATAATAACGTAGCGTGATATAATATCCTTCTGCCCCTTGACGAATACTGCCGTCTTTAAATGTTAATCGTGCATTTCGATAGGTTGATTCAATGGCAAATCGTCGTGAAAAGAACACATGTGTAAGCCCGATTCCAATTCGAAGTTCAATAGCGTGACGTAAATAACCATCAGGTATTCGAGTATTATCACGAAAAATTAAGCTCATTCCATAAATACCTCCAAGTAAATACGGTTTAAAAACGGGTTCGCGTTTATAGCTCCACTTCGCAGAAAAACCGGCTTGAAGATAATATAGATTAAGATTTTCATCCCTAAACTCATGCAAAGAGCCTTTTCCCTCACGTTGCATAAACTCAAGTTCTGTGAGAAATGAAATTTTTTCACTTGGATAACAATCCCAGAAAACACCTACACCGTAACTGCCAAAACTTCGTTGTTCAACCGGGTCTAATCCTAAACGCGATGTGTTTTTGGAGCCAATTAGCACAGAATAACCAAACGTAGATGGATAATCCTGGGCAATAACTTGTTCAGGTAAGAGCCAAAGATTGACACACAGCAAAATTGCTGAAAACGATAATTTTATATTCTTTTTGATAAACCCCATATATACCTAAAGGATATATTTTCAGGAGTTTAGATGCAAAAAAAATTAGTTGAGCTCTAATTCTTTTTTTGAAAAGGAAACATCTTCGTTGCTTACTAAATTGGTATTCAAATTAGCAATCATATCCTGACGCAATTTTTGAATGGTTAATCCACTAGTTAGAGAGCCATTTTTAGCAACTGATATTCGTCCGGTTTCTTCTGAGACCACCACCACAAACACGTTATTGGATTCGGTTACTCCAACGGCAGCTCGGTGACGCGTACCAAAGGCGTTAGAAATCGTGGGATTAGAACTTATTGGGAGTAAACAGCTTGCTGCCATAATGCGATCACCTTTAATAATCACGGCGCCATCATGTAAGGGAGTGTCTTTGGCGAAAATCGTTACTAATAGCTCTTTTTTTACTTTAGCATCTAGTTTGATGGCATTTTCAATGGTGTCTTGAAGTGCTGCACCTCGTGCAAATACAATAAGAGCACCTGTTTTGGTTTTGGTAAGTTCTTTAACGGCATCAATTACTTCAGAAATAACATCTTCGGATTGATTTCTGGAAAAGAGTTTATCAAAACTAGTATTTTGCCCCAAATTGTATAATAATCGGCGAATTTCAGGTTGGAAAATGATGAATACGGCTAAAATTCCCACATCCATTATTTTGCGTAAGAAAAAATTGATGGTATTTAAGCCTAATGCGCTTACGCCTGCATTTAATACAAAAATAAAAACCAATCCAATAAAGGCAGGAATCGCAAATGATCCCCGAATCCACTTATACAAGTAGAATAAAATAGTGGCGATAATTAAGGTCTCAATAAAATCCTTAACGCCAAACTCTAAAAAACCGATTGGAAAAACTTCCACAAGTTAGGGATTACAGTGCCTGATTTTTTATGGCATTATACACTAAAATGGATTCAAATGCAGGCTTAACATCATGTACACGCAGAATTTTTGCACCCTTGGTTAAATTATCATAGTGAAATGCCAAGGTTCCTGTAAGTCGTTGGTCAATGGGTTCATCACCCAAAATTTTACCAATTATGCCTTTGCGTGAAACTCCAACCATTACGGGGCAGCCAAAATGGGTGAATTCAAATAAACGGTGGGCAATTTCCAGATTATGTTGCTCTGTTTTTCCAAAACCAAAGCCCGGGTCGAGAATTACACGGTCTAACAAACGATTATCAGAAAGTTGCAACTGATAAAAAAAGAAGGCTTTAATTTCGCGGATAACGTCATCGTATTCAGGATTATCCTGCATGGTTTTAGGTTCACCTTTGGAGTGCATGATGATTAATCTTGCATGATGTGAAACACATAAATCCACAAATCGCGGGTCTTTTTGTAATCCGCTAACATCATTGATAATATGTGCCCCTGAGATGAGTGCCTGATTCGCTACTTCGTATTTGGTTGTATCAATGGAAAGAAGCGTATTAGGTAGGTGTTTACGAAGTGCTTCAACAACGGGAATAACACGGTCAATTTCTTCTTGCAATGGAATCGGGTCGGAACCGGGGCGTGTTGATTCACCACCTATATCAATAATTGAGGCACCATCTTGCACCATTTGGTGTGCGTGCTCCAATGCGCTATCCATGGAAATAAATTTACCACCATCAGAAAATGAGTCGGGAGTGATGTTTAAAATCCCCATCACCACAGGGTTTGAAAGCGAAAGCGTCTGACCTTTTATGATCAGACGCTCTGATTTATCAACAACCGTTGTTTCCAAAAGTGTAGGATTATGTTTTACCAGTCTTCTTTTAACAAGCTGTCTTTTCCGGTTTGAGAAGAAGCCTCATCAGCGGATGGAAGTGGATCTTTTGTTTCGTTGATTACATGGTCGGCCCATTTTTCAGCTAAACGCTCGTTCCATTCAATGTAATGTTCCCATTTTGCAGGAACTTCATCATCAGGATAAATAGCTTCAACCGGACACTCCGAAACGCATGCATCACAATCAATACACTCATTAGGATCGATTACAAGAAAGTTTGGTCCTTCACGAAAAGCATCAACAGGACAAACCGAAGCACAATTGGTGTACTTACAGTTTACACAAGGTTCAGTTACTACGTATGCCATTTTTGTATGGGAATAAGATTTATAAGGTTGAGTGACAGCAAATATACATCATAGCAACTTAGATGCAATTCAAATAAGGGTCTATTTGCTTGCTTTGTAAGCCTTTATAACCGATTCAACCTCTTGGTAATCACGTTCAGGATTTCCGGAAATTCCCATTTGAGCTTTCAATACGGTACCATCGGCTGCCACATACACTTTGTAGGGAATACCCATAATTTTGAGTTCTTTGGCTAAGTCTTCCGCAAAAACATGTGTAAAATTGTATCCTTTTTCTTTAGAAAAGTTTTTTACATCGTCAATGGTGTCGCTCCAGCCCGGACTAACAGCTAAAACAGTGAAATCATCAACATAATCGTTAGATAAACGGTCTAAGGTTGGCATAAATTTCAGACAGGGACCACACCATGTTTCCCAAAAATCCAAAATTAACACTTTGCCTTTAAAATCGGCTAGAGTTACTTTTTTGCCATCAAGGGTTGTGAAAGTGGCATTTTTGATGGCTTCCTTTTGTGAATCGGTGAGTTGTGGCTGACCTTGAGCACATGCGCTGATACTCAGAATCAAGGCAAAAAGAAAAGTGTAAGCGTATCGCATAAAAAAAAAGGTTTAATGTTTAAATACTGAAGGTAACAATCTGTCAGATAACTTATAGTGAAGAACTTTATTGACAAAATCGAAATAATCTCTTCAAAATATCACTAAATTTACAATATGAAACAGCAATCACACGACTTTTGGATGCAAAAAGCACTAGACGAAGCCGAAAAAGGCCGAGGTTTTGTGAGTCCTAATCCGGTTGTAGGTTGTGTAATTGTTTCAAAAGAGGGAAAGCTTCTTTCCAAAGGATATCATGAACGTTTTGGGCAAGCACATGCTGAAGTCAATGCCGTTAATGCAGTTAAAAATCCTGAGGATTTAGTAGATGCAACGGTTTATGTTAGTCTTGAACCGTGTTCGCATCATGGAAAAACACCTCCCTGCGCCGACATGTTAGCCACATTACCCATAAAAAAAGTGGTTGTAGC